>JAUVWB010000037.1 GCA_030604345.1 Desulfofustis sp.
AATCGGATCAGAAAAGACGTGGTCGAGGTGACCAAGCGGATGACCAATTTTGAACTCTCCGAAACGCCGTCATACATGGACCATTATGTGGCGGCAATGTTCATTCCGCACACCGAGATCGAGAAGTTTCCCGGCGTCAAGCGCCGGATCAAGGCCTGGAAAGACTTGCAGGCCGTTCCGGGGCGATAGATTCGTCTGCAAGGCGCGGCCAGCCAGGCGCGCGGCCCGGGGAGGCGAGACAGCTGTTGCATAACCGTGTTGGTTCAGTGGTTATCCAAGAGAACGGGAAGGTTTGCGTGGGCCACGTGCCCAGCCGGTATTCGCTGAGCTCCCCGCCGGACCGCTCCGACCGTTCGAGACTAACTTTCACTTATCAAGGAGGCTCACGTGGCATTTGCAATCAAAAAGGAATCATATACCGGTGGCATCAAGCCTATTTCCGGTTGTAAAGGTGATTCCGCCGTAACTGTCGGTGGCGAGACATGTTACCCGTTTTACACTTTTGAAGGTGACATGCCCAATAAGCCGTTGATCGCCATGGAGATCTGGGATATGGAGCCGACCGACTGGCCGGAGGCGGCTGTCGTCCCGTTCAAGGACGTGATCGGTGATCCGGCGGCCTGGGCCAAGAAATGTGTCGAGGCCTACGGGGCTGAGGCGATTGTCGTGCAACTCAAGAGCATCGACCCCAACGATCGTGACGCGAGCCCCCAGTCGGCGGCGGAAACGGTGAAGAAGGTGCTGGCCGCGGTCAAGGTGCCGGTCATCGTCTGGGGGTGTGCCTCGCCGGTCAAGGATGAAGAAGTGATGAAAGCGGTGGCCGAGGCCTGCCAGAACGAAAATCTGCTGCTCGGTCCGGTGGAGGAGAAAAACTACAAGGGCATCGCCGCGGCGGCCATGGGCTATGGCCATTCGGTGATTGCTTCATCGCCGATTGATGTCAACCTGGCTAAGCAGATCAATATCCTGCTGGAAAACTTCGGCATGCCCATGGAACGGGTGGTGGTCGATCCCACCACCGGCGGTCTGGGCTATGGTATGGAGTACTCCTATTCGGTCATGGAGCGGTTGTCGATGGCCGCCATGAGCCAGGGTGACGATAAGCTTCAGTACCCGATGATCAACAACCTCGGCAACGAGGTGTGGAAGTGCAAGGAAGCCAAACAGAGCGTCGACGAAGCGCCGCTGCTCGGTGATCCCGAAAAGCGCGGCATTCTGATGGAGGCGGTGGGGGCGGTGGCGTATTTGTTGAGTGGCTCAAACATCCTGATCATGCGCCATCCCGAATCGATCAGACTGGCTAAAAGCTTCATCGGGGCGTTGCTCGGCGGCGGTTCGCTGGCCGATGTGGCTCCGATCGAAAAGCGATTGGCCTCCGTGGCGGTTGACTTTGCAGCGCTGGCCCCGCCGCTTGATCTGACCATCGAGGAAGAGAAGAAGGCGGCGTCGGTCAAGAAGGAACCGCCGGCCAAGAAAGAGGCACCGGCCAGGCCCGCCCCTGCTGCTGCGGCTCCGCCGAAGAAGGAGGAACCGGCTCCAGTCGCCAAACCGGCTGCACCGGCGGTGGACGCCAAGGCCCAGGCCGAGGCCGCGGCCAAGGCCCAGGCGGAAGCACAGGCAGCGGCAAAGGCTGAGGCGGAAGCCAAGGCCAAAGCCGAGGCCGAAGCCAAGGCAAAGGCGGAACAGGAAGCCAAAGCCAGAGCCGAGGTGGAAGCCAAGGCCAAAGAGGAAGCGCAGAAAAAAGCTGTGGCCGATGCGCGGGCGGCGCGAGAGGCCGAAGAGAAGGAATTGCGAGCCAAACGTGCCCAAGAGCGGGCGGGACTGGCAGCCAAGCGGGAGCCGAAGGCTTCCGGTACCGTACCCATGACCGCTGCTGCGATCCAGAAGACCGAGCAGCAGAAGATCCTGGAAATGCTCAACAGATTCCATAAACGTGCATAAGCGATCTGTTCGGTGTTCAGGCGGATGTAAAGACTTTCTTTGTGGAGGAATGTGAGATGGCAGAATTAAAGGAAAAAACCGCTGCGAAAGAGGCCAAGTTCGTGGACCCGCGAGAGGCATCGATCGATCCGGCAACCCAGGAGATGATCCTGCGGGCCCAACGGCTGCAGGTGGAAACGGTCTTTGATCGAGCGATGACCATGAAGCCATGCGCCATCGGCATGCAGTGCAACTGCTGCAAGAATAGTGCGATGGGTCCGTGCCGCCTGCCGCTGCCCAAGGGCGGGATCACCGGCGAGGACACGAGAAAGGGCCTGTGCGGTGCCACCGCCAATACCATCTGTGCCCGAAATTTCATCAGGATGATCGCCGGCGGCGCCGCCGCCCACTCGGATCACGGCCGCTCGGTGGCTGAGGTGTTCCGTTCGGTGGCCCGCAAGGAAACCGAGGATTACAAGATCAAGGATCCGATCAAACTGGTCGACATCGCACCGCATTTCGGTGTGGCCACCACGGTGGAGGTGGATGGCAAGACGCTCGATCGCGCTATCGATGAGATTGCTCTCGAAGTGGCGGAAGCCGCCTATGCCGAGTGGGGCAAACCGGAGGGCAGCATGCACTATATTAAGCGGGCCCCGAAACCGCTCCAGGAGAAATGGGAACGGGAAGGGGTCGTGCCGCGCAACGTCGATCGCGAGATCGTCGAGATCATGCACCGCACCCACATGGGGGTCGATCAGGACTACAAGAACCTGATGAAACAGGGGACCCGGGCGGCGCTGGCCGACGGCTGGGGCGGCTCGATGATTGCCACCGACCTGCAGGACGTGATGTTCGGCACGCCGTCGCCGTTGCAGTCCGAGGTGAACCTCGGGATCATGAAGGAAGACCATGTGAACATCATTGTTCACGGCCATGAGCCGGTGCTCTCAGAAATGATCGTCGCTGCCTGCCAGTCGCAGGAGATGATCTCTTATGCCAAGGAAAAAGGGGCCAAGGGCATCCAGTTAGGGGGTATCTGTTGTACCGCCAACGAGGTCCTGCAGCGCCATGGCGTGCCGCCGGCAGGCACCTTCCTGCAGCAGGAGCTGGCCATCATCACCGGTGCCTGCGACGCCATGGTGGTTGACGTCCAGTGTATCTTCCAGAACCTGGCCAACGTCGCCAAATGCTTCCATACCAAGCTGATCACCACCCATCCGATCGCCAAGATGGAGCAGGACAACGTCATCCATATCGAGTTCGACGAGCATCACGCCATGGAAGACGCCAAGCGGATCGTCAGGATGGCTATCGACAACTTCACCAACCGCAAGGCCGAGGTTCTCATCCCGCGGCACAAGGCTTCGCAGATCGCCGGTTTCGGCGTCGAGTCGATCCGCTATCACCTGGGCGGCACCTTCCGCGGTGACTACTACACGCTCAACGACAACATCATCAACGGCCGTATCCGCGGTATTGCCGGCGTCGTCGGCTGTAACAACGCCCGGACCAAACACAATGAAGAACGCATCACCATCATCAAGGAGCTGATCAAGAACGACGTCATCGTTCTTACCACCGGCTGCTCCGCCATCGCCGCCGGTATGCACGGGCTGCTGACCCCCGGCGCCGCCTCAGTCCACTGCGGTCCCGGCCTGGCCGAGGTGTGCGAGACGGTAGGCATTCCGCCGGTACTGCATCTCGGTTCCTGCGTCGACAACAGCCGCATCCTGCTGGCCGCCACCGAGGTGGTCAAGGCCGGGGGCCTGGGCAAAGACATCTGCGATCTGCCGGCCGCCGGCAGCGCCCCGGAATGGATGAGCGAGAAGGCCATCTCCATCGGCCAGTACTTCGTCGCCTCCGGTGTCTACACCGTCTTCGGCTACCATATGCCGCTGGAGGGTGCTCCGGTGTTCAAAGACTACCTGTACAAGCAGATGGAGAAGATGTACGGCGGCATGTGGGATTGTGAGCCGGATCCGGTCAAGCACGCCCACAAGATGATCGCTCATATCGATAAGAAGCGTAAGGAGCTGGGCATCGACAAGGCGCGAGAACGCGTGCTCATGGATATGGCCGATCGGCAGGCCCTGGGAATCGAATAAGCGAAGACACCCGTGCAGGGAGTCAATCCTGAAGAAAGGAGGAGAGCATGTCAAGATTAGTAGCTTTTGCGGCGATACAGGGCGGATACAAGGTTGTGTCGCAGGTCGAGGGCGAGTTGGAGAAGGCCCTGGCGTCCCAAGATGCCGCCACCAAGATCAGCTTCGGAAATACCGCCTATTATCTTCCGGTCATCTACTCGTTGACCGGCATGAAGTGTGAGACCCTGGAGGATCTCAAAAAACCGATGGAGTTCGCCCGCGGTCTGTTGCCGCCCCATGTCAAGGGGCAGAACCATCTCCCCTACCTCGGGCCGTTGCTGGATGCCGGTATGGCCGGTATCTTCGCCTATGAGGTAAAAGAGGCACTGCGCATCCTGCGCGAGCCCGATTTCTACACCTTCACCGAGGATCCCGATGTGGAGGCCGGTAAATTGTGGGTCGGCCCGGCCGACGACACCATCCTGCGCAAACGCGGGGTTGAGTTTGTCGACGGCTCAGCTCCCGGCTTCGCCGCCATCGTCGGTGCGGCGCCGACCCCGGAGATCGCCAAGATGATCATCGAGGACTATCAGAAGAAGAGCCTCTATATCTTCTGCGCCGCCAACCATAACGGCAAGACGGCCATCGAACAGTGTCTGCAGGCCGGCATGCAGGTGGGCTGGAGCACCCGGATTGTACCGTTCGGGCCGGATATCTCCTCGGCGGTCTTCGCGCTTGGTTTCGCCAACCGTGCCGCCATGGCCTTTGGCGGCGTGCAACCCGGCGATTATCGGCGCATGCTGATGTACAACAAGAACCGTATCTTCGCCTTTGTCAACGCCTTGGGCGATGTCGGTACCGAATGGGCGGTGGCTGCCGCCGGCGCTGTCAACTGGGGTTTCCCGACGCTTGCCGACACCGATATCCCGGAGATCCTGCCCACCGGTATCTGTACCTACGAGCACGTGGTGGCCAATGTGCCGCATGACGAAATCTGCCAGAAGTCGGTGGAAGTCCGCGGGCTCAAGATCAACGTCACCGAGATCGACATTCCGCTGGCCTTCGGCCCGGCCTTCGAGGGCGAGCGTGTCCGTGGCGGCGACCTGTTCTGCCAGATGGGCGGCGGCAAGACCCAGTGCACGGAGCTGGTCAAGATGGCCGACATGAAGGAGATCGACGACGCCAAGGTACAGGTGGTCGGCCCCGACATCCCCGACCTCAAAGAGGGCGACACCCTGCCACTCGGCATCTACGTGCAGATTGCCGGCCGCGAGTTTCAGGAAGACTTCGAACCGATCATGGAGCGCCAGATCCATCACCTGATCAACTATATTCAGGGCATCATGCATATCGGTCAGCGTGATATCTCCTGGATCAGGGTGAGCAAGGCGGCCGTCGAGAAGGGTTTCTCCCTGAAACACCTGGGCGTCGTCCTGCATGCCAAGTTCCACCAGGACTTCCAGAAGATCATCGACAAGGTGCAGGTGACCCTCTACTCCAACAAGGAGGATGTGGACAAGCTGACCGAGCGAGCCCGGGCCGAGTACAAGCGGCGAGACGAGCGGGTCGACAAGATGACCGACGAGGATGTGGATACCTTCTATTCCTGTACCCTCTGCCAGTCCTTTGCGCCCAGCCACGTCTGCACCGTCAGTCCGGAAAGGACCGGCCTGTGCGGCGCTTACAACTGGATGGACTGCAAGGCCTCGTTCGAGATCAATCCCACCGGTCCGAACCAGCCGATCAAGAAGGGCAAGGTTCTCGATACCAAGCTTGGCCGCTTCGAAGGGGTCGACGAGTTCATCAAGCAGGCCTCGAAAGGTGCCATCGATACCTATAACTTCTATTCCATGGTCCATGCTCCGATGACCACCTGCGGCTGCTGCGAGTGCATCGCCGCCATGCTGCCGTCCTGCAACGGCGTCATGACCGTCAACCGCGATTACGCCGGTGAGACACCGTGCGGCATGAAGTTCACCACCCTGGCCGGAGTCATGGGCGGCGGTCAATCATCGCCCGGATTGGTCGGCCATTCCAAGTTCAACATCACCCAGAAGAAGTTCATCCTCGGTGATGGCGGGCTGCTGCGGGTAGTCTGGATGCCCAAGGGCCTCAAGGATGAGATTTACGATCGTCTGAATGCCCGGGGCAAGGAAATGGGGGTGGAGAATCTCGCCGACAAGATCGCCGACGAGACGGTCGGTATCACCGAAGACGAGATCCTGCCGTTCCTCCAGGAAAAAGGGCATCCTGCTTTGAGCATGGAACCGCTCATCAGCTAAACCATATGCGGGCCTCGACCGGCCGCTCCACGGTAGCGGCCGGTCCTGTCAGTGGCTCGAACCAGAGAAGAGGAGAGAACACCGATGTCATTAACAGGAATGCAGATCTTCAAACTCCTGCCGAAGACCAACTGCAAGGAGTGCGGTGTGCCCACGTGTCTTGCCTTCGCCATGAACCTGGCGTCGGGTAAGGCGGAGCTTGATTCCTGCCCGTACGTCTCCGACGAAGCCCGGGCCCAGTTGGAAGAGGCATCCGCGCCGCCCATCCGCCAGGTCGCGCTCGGCAAGGGCGTCAGGGCGGCCAAGACCGGCGGCGAGACAGTGCTGTATCGCCATGAAAAGACCTTTTACAACCCGACTCTGTTTGCCGGTCTGATGCCCGCCGATACCCCGGCCGCAGAGGTGGAGGCCAAGCTGAAGGGCTGGCAGGCATTGCAGTATGAGCGGGTCGGTTTAAACCTGCGTCCGGAGCTGGTGGCCGTTAAAGACAAAGGCGACAAAGCCGCTTTTGCTGCGGTGGCCAAGCAGGTGGCAGAGACCTCTGAATTCAACGTCATCCTGATGAGCGAAGACGCCGAAGCCATGGCTGCCGCTGTTGCCGCTTGCAGCTTCAAACGGCCGCTGCTCTATGCGGCGACGTCGGCCAATGCAGACGCGTTCGGCAAACTGGCCCTGGAACACGAGCTGCCGCTGGCGGTCAAGGCCGACTCGATTGATGGTCTCATCGAGCTGACCACCAAACTGACCGCCATGGGCCTCAAGGATCTGGTGGTGGATCCGGGGTCGCGGGAAGTCAAGCAATCACTCCAGGACATGGTGGCCCTGCGCCGGGCCGCCTTGAAGGACGGCAACCGGGCTCTGGGTTTTCCGGCCATTGTCTTTCCATGCGAGATGGCCGGCAACACCGATATGGAGGCGCTCATCGCCGGCATGTACGTGTCGAAATACGCCGGTATCGTCGTGCTCTCCGATCTGACCACCGAGGTCCTGTTCCCGCTGATGCTGGAACGACTCAACATCTTCACTGATCCGCAGCGGCCGATGACGGTTACCGAGGGTATCTACGAGATTGGTACACCGAACGAGAACTCGCCGGTCCTGGTTACCACCAACTTTGCTTTGACCTACTTCATCGTCTCCGGCGAGATCGAGGCCAGCAAGGTGCCGGCCTGGCTGCTGATCAAGGACTCTGAAGGTCTCTCGGTGCTGACCGCGTGGGCGGCCGGCAAGTTCAGCGGTGACGATGTGGGGGCCTTCGTCAAGAAATCCGGCATCATGGACAAGGTCAAGCACACCGAACTCATCATCCCCGGCTACGCGGCATCCATCGTAGCCGATGTGGAAGAGGAACTGCCCGGTTGGACGATCACCGTCGGACCCCGTGAGGCGGCTCACCTTCCCGGCTTTTTGAAAGCGCGTTAACCACCGTGGGCCGGCGCCTTCAGCGGGCGCCGGCCGCACCGAGCCTGCTGTTATTGACGATAAAGAGAAAGGAGAGAGCATATGATTCTATTCGGTGAGAGCCTGAACGTTATTTCCCGCAAGATCGGAACGGCGTTCAGGGAACGGGACCCCAAGCCGATTCAGGAGGAGGCCCTGGATCAGAAGGAGCGGGGCATGGATTATATCGACATCAATCTCGGCCCGGCCAAGAAAGACGGGCACGAACTGATGCCGTGGGTCTGCCAGGTGGTACAGGAGGTGGTTCCGGATCTGCCGTTGTTGCTCGATACGAGTAACATCGCTGCCATAGAGGAAGGCCTGAAAGTGCTTAAACCGGTGGGCAAGCCGCACATCGTCAACTCGATCATGGCCCGGGCCGAGCGCTATGAGGTGATGTTGCCCATGGCCGCCAAATATGAGGCGGACATCGTGGCCCTGCTCTGGGGGCCGGACGGATTGCCGCGTGATGAGAACGAGCGGGCGGCGCTTGCCGTCGAGTTGCTCTATGCCGCCAATGAAGCGGGAATCCCGAACGAAAAAATCTGGGTTGACGGCATTGTCACTCCGGTTAACATCCAACAGGCCCAATGCGTCAGCCTGCTCAACTTCCAGATGATGCTCGAGGAGATTGCTCCCGGTGCCATGAGCACCTGCGGCCTTTCCAACATTTCCAACGGTCCGCCGGTCCATCTGCGGCCCATTCTCAACACCACGTACATGGTGATGCTCGAGCGTTACGGCATGAAATCGGTCATCGCCGACCCGCTTGATACCAACCTGGTCGCTGTGGCCAAAGGCCAACGCCCCGATATCGTCGAGGTCGTCCACCAAGCGATGGATGGCATGGCTCCCGACCCGTCGACGCTGAGCAAAGAGCTGGGCGATTATGTAAAGACCGTCAAGGTGATCATGGGCGAGACCCTGTTCTCCGATTCGTATCTGGAAATCTGAGTGTCATTCGCTTCGGTTTGTCGCCCCATTCTGTAAAAGGATGGGGCGAATTTTTTTGTTCATGATTACCTTAAACCTGTTAACGGATGGAGGTGTCTGCGCGGATCCTTTGACGGGAGACAGTGATGGTGGAACAGAAACATAGTGAGGGCTGGGTCTGGGTAATTGTCAGCGACAAGGCGGATAGCGGTCATTATCTTGGCTTGCACAATGAAGAAAATGACATGGATTTTATCCCGGCCTTTGTCAGTCGGGAGGCGGCGAGTGACTGTTTCCTCTCGTTACCTCGGCAACCCGGCGGGAAATATGAAATTCAGGCCATTCACCTGGATGAACTGACTGTTGATGCCGGCAAAAACGGGTTCGCCGTAGCCCTGGTCGACGGAGATGGTCGGATTGTCGATCATAACGGGGAAAATGTTTGAATTGATAGAGAAGGCGGGCTTTTCGCCTGGAGAACGAACATGGGTTTGAAGATTGCGATCGGCGGTAAGGGCGGTGTGGGGAAGACCACCGTTGCCGCTTTGCTGGCTCGCTGCCTGGCGGCCGATCAGTCCAATAAAGTGCTAGCCATCGATGCCGATCCGGTGGCCAATCTCGCCGCGGCGCTGGGCATCGAGAGTGGCGAACCGATCACGCCGATCGCCGAACTACGTGAACTGATCGCCGAGCGGACCGGCGCCCAGCCCGGTACCATGGGCGGCTTCTTCACCCTCAATCCGAAGGTGGACGATATCCCCGACCGTTTTTCACGAGAGCGGGATGGGGTGCGCCTGTTGGTGATGGGTACGGTCAAGAGCGGCGGTTCCGGCTGCATCTGCCCGGAGAGTACCATTCTCAAGGCGTTGATGACTCATCTGGTCCTGTTTCGTGACGATGTGGTGATCATGGACATGGAGGCGGGAATCGAGCATCTCGGCCGGGCCACCTCGGCGTCGGTGGA
>JAUVWB010000303.1 GCA_030604345.1 Desulfofustis sp.
GACTTCGAATTCTCCAAACCGGGAAAAGGGCAGGCCTTGTACCGCTGCAAGATGAGAAACATGATCACCGGGACACAATTCACCAATACCTATCGTTCCAACGATAAGTTCGAGAAGCCTGACCTGGAAGAACGGAAGATGCAGTATCTCTACAACCAAGACGATGAGTATCATTTCATGGATACCGCCAACTATGAACAGCTTTTCCTCACCCGTGAACAGCTTGGCGATAATATCAACTATCTTGTTGATAATATGGAGGTTGAGGTGTTGTTCTTCGGTTCACGTCCGATCGATGTCAGTTTGCCCATTTTCGTCAATCTGCTGGTGACCAGAGCAGATCCGTGGGCCCGTGGCGATACGTCCGGTTCAGACACCAAGCCGGTGGTTGTGGAGACCGGCTATCAACTGCAAGTGCCTCCTTTTGTGGAAGAGGGCGATAGGATCCAGATCGACACCCGTACCGGTGAATATGTGACTCGCGTCAAAGAGTAAGTCATGCTTGATTGTGCCGGTCTGCAGCTGCGGGACGCCCTGCTGCGAAGTGTGCGCACCTTTTTCCACCGGCAGGGCTTTCTTGAAGTTGACACGCCAATTCTTTATCCGGTCCTGCTTCCGGAACGACATATTGTTCCGCTTTCCTGTGCCGGCCGTTATCTGCAACCGTCTCCCGAACAATGTATGAAACGGTTGCTGGCCCGGGGGTGTGACAAAATCTATCAGATCTGTCATTGTTTCCGCGGTGAAGAACGAGGTCGCCTGCATCTGCCCGAATTCACCATGTTGGAGTGGTATCGTCGGCAGAGCGATTATCGCGATCTGATGAATGATTGTGAGTTCCTGGTCCGTCGTGTCGTGGACGATCTCCGTGCTGAGGGCTTGGTGAGCGCACCGGTAGAACCGGTCTTCGCTCGACTGGCCACAAAAGCGCCGTGGCAGCGCTTGACGGTGCATGAAGCGTTTCGCCGCTATTGTCCGCTGACGGCCGAGCAAGCTTTGTTGGAAGATCGGTTCGATGAACTGATGGTCACCCTGATCGAGCCGCGTCTGGGGAGAACCAGCCCCACCTTCCTGGTGGACTATCCGGCAGCCCGGGGCTCATTGGCACGACTGAGAAGCGATGATCCGGGGGTGGCGGAACGTTTCGAACTCTATATCGACGGAGTCGAACTGGCCAACGGTTTCAGCGAGCTGAGTGATCCAGAGGAACAACGTCGACGCTTTGTCGATGAATTGGCTGAAGGCATTAGCTCAGGGGAGGAGGCTCCTGAAAAACGGCTGCCCCATCGGTTTCTCGAGGAGCTATCAGCCATGGGGCCGGCTGCCGGTATCGCTTTCGGGTTGGACCGTTTTTTTATGGTCTTGCTGGCTGCTGATGGGATCGATGCGGCGGTCAGTTTTGTTCCTGAAGACCTCTGACCAGCGGCATGTCCACCAGGAGTTGATCAGGTCCTGTTTCGGGACATCCTTCCTTCGCGTCGTGTCCTGCTGTTTTCCCCCGCTGACCGGTCTCGTTTTTTCAGAAAGGCTCGTTCGATTAGCTGGCGTTGGCGTAGCCGTTCACTATGGGTTCGTGCCACGTGAATTCTGGTGGGACGATCGCGGTGGCGACCGGTGACGAACATCGCGGTGGAGAGAGTCCCAGGAGTCGGTGTAAAGTCTTGAAAGGACCTGACCGTCAAACCGAGCTTCTGAAGCCGTTCGATGAGACGGATCGCGTGTCGTTCCTCGCATCCCGGATGTGCACTGATAATGTAGGGGCTGAGGTGCTGTTGCTTGCCGATTTTGCGGCATAGCTGGCGAAAGAGGGCGACAAATCGCTCGAGTTGCTCCGGTGCCTCTTTGTGCATCAGTTCCAGTACTTCCGGTTCGGTGTGCTCGGGAGCAATCTTGAGCGCTCCCGGAGTGTGATCCTTGAGGATTTTTTCAAGCAACCCGGGCGTCTTGAGGAGCAGTTCCAGGCGTAAGCCGGAGGAGATGAAGGTGTGTTTGACGCCGGGAATACGGCTGATACGGCTCAGTAATTCCAGGTTGCTTTTCTCATCGATCAGCAGATGGCGACAGACGGCCGGGTAGAGGCAGTCATGACGGCGACAGGAGCCGATAGCGCAGCTGGTGGCGAACAAATTGGCGGTCGGCCCGCCGAGATCACTGATGGTGCCGCGGAACGTCTTCTCGGATGCGAGCAGCCGTGCTTCCCGTTCGATTGATTCGATGGTCCGGGAGGTGACAAAGGCCCCTTGGTGGCGGCTGATGGCACAGAAGGAACAATTACCGCAGCAACCGCGCACGATGGTCAGCGAATCCTTGACCATCTCGAAGGCGGGTATGTTTGGTGACGATGGGTGCGGCCGACGACTGTACGGCAGGTCGTAAAGACGATCCAACTCCTCCGGCTGCAGAGGTGGGGCAGGAGGAAATTGGAGGATCCAGGCCGCTTGCTGCCGTTGGCGCAGGACAACACCATCGGCGGCGCGGGCATGGCGGTCGACAAGGGTTTCCGCATCCATGAAAAGATCGGTGTCGCTGACGATGTCTTGCCACGATGGTAGCGTCTTGATCGCAAGCCCGAGAGCTTCAGCCCGGGCGCTTACCTCCTCGATTTCGGCGTCTGTGGCTCGTCGGCACGTCCCGGGTATCCCCTCCAAAGATCGTCCGGCATCGATTCGCTCGGCCACCTCCAGGATCGCCCGTTCCGCCATGCCATAAATGAGCAGGTCGGCTTTGGCATCGGAGAGATGGGAGCTGCGTAGCCGCTGTTGCTGAAAATCGAAATGGATGAAACGGCGTAGAGAAGCCTCCAGGCCGCCGAGAATGATCGGGGTTGCGGGGAAGGCCCGCCGGGCCAGATTACTGTAAAGCAGGACGGCTCGATCAGGTCGCCACCGGTGCTCCTTACCTTTTTGTTCACCTCGCCAAGGGGAGCCTCCTGGAGAGTAGGCGTCGAAATCGCGAACCTTGCCGTTGGCCGAATAATTGGCGACAACAGAGTCCAGGTTCCCACCGCTGACCCCGAAAAAGA
>JAUVWB010000260.1 GCA_030604345.1 Desulfofustis sp.
CGATCTCCGGACCGGCGTGGGTATAGATGGTGCCGTCCGCCTCCCGGGTCATGGTCGAGCCCACCACGTTGCAGATGGTGATGACCCGGGAGCCGAGCCGGGCGGCCCGGCGGATGCCGGCCAGGGTGTCGGCGGTCTCGCCGGACTGGGAGATGGCCAGGGTCAGCACCCGGTCGTTGACCAGCAGCGACCGGTAGCGAAATTCCGAGGCGATATCCACCTCCACCGGGATGCCGGCATATTTTTCAATCCAGTATTTAGCCACCAGGGCGGCGTGCCAAGAGGTGCCGCAGGCCACCAGGCTGATGCGTTCGATAGCCGCCAGGGCATCGGCGCCGAGGGTGAGCTCGGGCAGCACCACTTCGCCGGTCTCCAGGTTGATGCGGCCGCTCACCGTATTGGTGATGGCCTGTGGCTGCTCGAAGATCTCCTTGAGCATGAAGTGCTTGAACCCCGCCTTTTCCGCCATGGCGGCGTTCCAATCGATGACGGTGATGTCTCGCTCCACCGGCTCGCCGCTATCCACCCGATAGATCTGCCGTGCCCCGTCTTTCAGGACCGCCAGCTCTTCGTCGTTGAGGAACAGGACCTGCCGGGTATACGGCAACAGGGCCGGGACATCGGAGGCCATGAACGACGAGCCGTCCTCTTCCACGCCAAGGACCAGCGGGCTGTGGTTGCGGGCCGCCACCAGCAGGTCGGGGTGATCGGCGCACATCACCCCGACGGCATAGGACCCTTCCACCCGGCGCAGGCTGGCTCGCACCGCCTCCACCAGGTCACCCTCGAGATGCTCTTCAATGAGATGGGCCAGTACTTCGGTGTCGGTCTCGGAGGTGAACCGGTGCCCCTTACCGATCAACTCCTCGCGGAGCGAATGGTAGTTCTCGATGATGCCGTTGTGCACCACCACCAGCCGCCCGCTGCAGTCGGTATGGGGGTGGGCGTTCTGCTCGGTGGGGGCGCCGTGGGTGGCCCAACGGGTATGGCCGAGCCCGGTATAGGCCGGGGAACCGAGGGCCGCCGAGACCGCCGCCTCGAGACCGGCGAGCTTGCCCCGGCAGCGATAGCGGCGCAGTTCGTTGTCCTGCAGGTACACCACGCCGGCCGAGTCGTAACCACGATACTCAAGCCGTTTCAAGCCTTCCAACAACACCGGGACTACCCGGCGCTTGCCGATATAACCAACTATGCCGCACATGGAATTCTCCTGCTGATCGATAACGACAGATGTCGCCGGGGAAGCCGGCGACGGCCGCTGCACCGGCAACGTACCATTGTGTTTTTTCGTTTGGCGAGTTTTTTCTTTGCCTCGACGGAAAAAAAAGGTACCATCGCTGTTGGTCAACCCGCTGGAAAGAAAGATTAAATATCCGGAAGTACGCATGAACGACAAAGAACGATTAAAGGCCATCCTGCTGGAGAAGTCGTACCGTGAAGGCAGCTTCACCCTCACCTCCGGCAAGACCTCGGATTTTTACATCGACGGCAAGCAAACCACGCTCAGCGCCGAAGGGGCGTACCTGTGCGGTAAGCTGCTCTTCACCCTGATCAGGGATTGTGGCCGCGAGATCGATGCCGTCGGCGGCATGACCCTGGGAGCCGACCCGCTGGTCACCGCCGTTTCCATCGTCAGCTTTCTGGAAAACCGGCCCATCCCCGCCTTCATCGTGCGCAAGGAGGCCAAGGGACACGGTACCGGCAATTATATCGAAGGCCTGAAAAACCTGCCGGCCGGCGGCTCGGTGGCGCTCATCGAAGATGTGGTCACCACCGGCGGCACCCTGCTCAAGGTCATCGATCGGGTGGAGGCCGCCGGTTTTTCCGTGGGCATCGTGGTCACCATCGTCGACCGTCAGGAAGGCGGCGCTGAAAACCTGGCCGCACGCGGCTTTGAGCTCAAGGCGCTGTTCACCAGAAAGGAGCTGCAGGGCAAGCCATGAAATGCGCTCACTGTCAAGGCGATCTCGAAGTGCTGCGCAGCTGCCGGCGGATCAGGATGCGCTGCACCCGCTGCGGCCGCCAGTTTGCGCTGCACGAAGTCGCCGCTCAACTCGATGAAGAAACCGAGCTGATCCTGGAAAAATACAACGCCGTTATCTACGACTGATCCGGCTGCTGCCGCAGAACCGCCGGCTGGAACGCCCTCTCCTCCCCGCCGCCCCCGAACCTCAATCTTCCGGTCAGGTTCATTTTCTTTGACCTGCATCGAAAAATAACTATCATAAGAGGAAGGGGGAAGTTGTTATCGGTATTTTTCTTATCTTTACCTCAATCGGCGATCATGAGACAGGTCCTGGAAAGAATCTACGTTTCCGACGAAGGCCAAGCCACCATTACCTGCCCGCAGTGCGGCCTGACCCGGCAGGCCCGGGTCGACCAGTACCGCGGCAGGAAGCACACCATCAAGGTCAACTGCTCGTGCGGCATCGGCTTTCCCCTAACCCTTGAATTCCGCCGCAATTATCGCAAGCGGGCCGAACTCCAGGGGACGTATCGCATCCTCTCCAACGGGGGTGGCGGTGGACCGGCGAAGATTTATGACGTGTCGAGAAACGGCATCGGTTTCACCGTTTCCGGGGTCCATTCAATCAAAGTCGGCCAACGGGCACTGCTTGATTTTACCCTGGACAACCGCAAACAGAGCCGGTTGCAGAAAGAAGTGGTGGTGCGCTCGGTGGACCGCAACCGGATCGGCTGCGAATTCAACAGCCACCAGGCCTTCGACAAGGATCTCGGGTTCTACCTGCAGCCCTGATCGCGGTTGGCCAGCACTTTTTTCATCAGCTGCTGGGCCCGCTCCAGGAGCGGGCCCAGGGTCGCCTGATCCAGGGCGCTGACCGCCACCCCTTCCGCCTCGATCTGTCGCCACCGCTCCTCATTCATCTGGACCCGATCGATCTTGTTGAAGACCGACAGGATCGGCAGGTTGTCCAACTCCAGTTCCTGCAGCAGTCGCTGCACGACGTGCATCTGATGGCGGTAGGCGGGGTTGGAGTAATCGATGACGTGGAGCAGCAGATCGGCTTCCTCGAGTTCTTCCAGCGTTGCCTTGAAGGCCAGGAGCAGGTCCTCCGGCAGGTTGTCGATGAAGCCCACCGTATCGGTGATGATGACCTCCATCTCTTCGGGAAAACGCAGGCGCCGGCTGGTGGGATCGAGCGTGGCGAAGAGCTTGTCCTCGGCGACGATGGCGCTGTCGGTAAGGGTGTTGAGCAAGGTTGATTTGCCGGCATTGGTATAACCGACCAGGGAGAGGACCGGCAGATCCTTCTTGCGGCGGCGGGCCCGGCGGCGATACCGCTCGCTGCCTACCTCCTTGAGTTCCCTGGCCAGGCGCGCCAGGCGGTCGTTGATCCGGCGCCGGTCGATCTCCAGCTTGGTTTCACCGGGACCGCGGGCGCCGATGCCGCCGGTCAACCGGGACA
>JAUVWB010000404.1 GCA_030604345.1 Desulfofustis sp.
AGGGCAATGGAACGACCGAGCAGGGCCCGCGCCGTTTCCTGTTTGGAACATTTCATCGAAAAGCAGACACCGCTTTGCGACACATCAACCACATCACCCTTGAAATAGTTGCCGGTATGTCTCCCGTGGTGATCGAGAATGACCGCCGTGGCGACAGCCATGAGCTTGAAGCGGGGATGGGTGCGACGTTCCAGATTTTTCTGGTGAATCACCGATTCGGCACTGCCGACCTTGCGGCAATAGTCATTGAGCTTGTCCAGAAGTCCCGGTAGGTTTGCCGGCCAATCGGCCGTGTCGGCACGACTCAAGTGGCGCAGGCGAACTTCAGTGTGCGTGGCGGCGGAAAAGGTACTGTAGGAGATCCCGAAAAAAGTCTCTTCACCGATGACGGCACCTCGACCCACCTTGGCCAGAGGCACGTTCTTGTCTGACTTACGATAAAAGAGAACAACCTCACCGCCTTCCACAAAAAACAACCGATTATTTGGTTTGCTTTGCAGAAAAAGTACCTTTCCCGCGCCTATCCGGTCGTCCTTGAGACGGTAGTAAATTGCATTGGTCTCCTCCTCGGTCAAGGCGTCGTAAAGCCCTTGCCACAGAGCCAGATGGTCCCGGTCGAGTCTTGTGGTTTTTTCTTCCTCGATGAATTGGCCGGTGGAGACGATCAGCGCAACTTCCAGGGGAAACATGCTGATCAGCTTCTCTCGCAGGGCATCGGCCTCGACAAACGCACCTTTTGCTGCCAATCTCCTGATTTCCTGAGCCATATCCTCACCGGAAGCGGCCGGTTGTACGGGCAACTCTCCCATCACTTCCTCCCCTTTGTCGGATGTCCCTCCGTTGGGCAAAGATCCGTCTAATCCATGTTATCTCTTTGTCATTATTAACGATATCTCCTTCACAAGTCAAATACTCTTCAGTCCGGCGTCACTAGTCGTCCCATTGGCGCGACCGGTTGGATCGGCCAGCGATCCGTTTTTCGGGCAACACCAGTGCCAGAGGGTAGGGAGTCCTTGCCGGAGGCGACGGCAGACGGTACAATAGTGTTCAACAGTCCGCTCCCCGCATGACACGGTCAGCACCGGCACTGCCGAAAACAAAAACTCCCAGCAGTTATTACGGACGAAACGGCCGAATCGACACTTCTGCATGCCACAACACGTGACGTATTCCCCGAAACGCCCGCCACCCTCTCTACCGACGATCTCCCATGCTGACCGTTATCGCCTCCAGCACGACCCAAAAAACGGCACTGCTCGCTGACGTGCCAGCCACCCAGCCGGCTCTGCTGGCGCAGACGGCAACGCTGGTAAAGCACCTGCAGCGCCTTGAGCAGAAAGAACTGGCGCAATTGCTGGGTATCAGCGACCGCCTCGCCGAGACGACCCGGCAACGATACGCTCGGTTTCACCTGCCGCATGAAACCGACACCGCCGGTTCGGTACTGCTGAGCTTTACCGGGGATGTCTTCGCGGCAATGGAGCCGCATCGATTCAGTATCGATGATCTTCGTTTCGCCAACCATCATCTTCGTGTTATTTCCGGACTCTACGGCATTCTGCGTCCCTTCGATCTGATGCAACCGTACCGCCTGGAGATGGGAACCAGAGGCTCGATCGGACCGGAAACAAATCTCCACCGCTACTGGCAGGACGCCATAACCGCGCAAGTGAACGAGGCCCTCAAGGATCACCCGGAGAGGGTGGTAGTGAACTGTGCATCGCTGGAATACTCCCGGGCCATCCACCGGGATCGTCTGGCCGCCGACCTGATCACCATAACCTTCAGACAACGAGTCCGCGGCACTGTCAAAACGGTGCCGATCCATGCCAAAAAGGCCCGAGGCCTGTTTGTCAACTGGTTGATCACCAACCGCATCGACTCCAGGGCTCAGCTGCACCAATTCGACCGACAGGGTTATGGTTTTATTG
>JAUVWB010000111.1 GCA_030604345.1 Desulfofustis sp.
CTGTCGGCGACCTTTCACATCCGGCGGCAGGATAGTGATAACGCGATCAAAACGGCCCGGCCTGAGCAGAGCGGGATCGAGGATGTCGGGACGGTTGGTGGCGGCGAGTACGATAATCGTGTCTTCTCGGGAGAAACCGTCCATTTCCACCAGCAGCGCGTTCAGTGTCTGACTTCTTTCTTCCTGACCGCCCAAACCGATTCCGGAGGATCGGTGGAGGCCGACGGCGTCGATCTCATCGATGAAGACGATGCACGGTGCGTTTTTCTTTGCCTCGGCAAAAAGATCGCGAACCCTGCTGGCGCCGACGCCGACGAACATTTCGACGAAATCTGAGCCACTGAAAAAATAAAACGGCACGCTGGCCTCATCGGCAATGGCTCTGGCCAAAAGCGTTTTGCCGGTACCGGGCGGGCCTTGGAGCAGGACGCCTTTCGGGATGGAGGCTCCCAGTTTGCTGAATTTTTCGATATGGTTGAGAAAATCAACGATCTCCCGGATTTCCACCAATACTTCGGGGATGCCAGCCACGTCTTGGAAGCTTACCCGGGTTTTGCGATCGATTTGGTTGAGCCGCTGGCGAGCCAGGTCGCCCTCCTTGGCCCCGTTCGCCGGCTGTTTTTTCTGGCTGAGAGAGAATAACACCAAGAGAGCCAGAATGACCGGTAGGGTGATGACGAGGAAGCTCCACCACCACTGAGGCATTTCGGATGCGCTGCGCACGCCGATCTCGGTTTCGTCAAGCAACGCCAGGGTATCGGCGATCAGCGGAGTTGTCGTCTGCTGAACTCTGCCGTCAGTGCCCGTGAAGATGACGGCGTTTCCTTTTAATTCGGCCGTGTCTATGTCACCGCTCCGGGCCAGGTCGACAAAGAGGCTGTATGGCACAACCGGTTTGCGGCTTTCCATCAGGTAGGAATAAAGCACGAGTCCGGTCATCATGATGCAGATGGTGCCGACTGCGGAGAGATAAAACACTTTCTTTTTCATAGGTAATGGTAAAGGGGGCGCCTTGGGAGAGACAAACGATCACATATCTGTGTTGACTGGCACGAAGAAGGTATAGTTGCGATGGAGGCCAAAAACATGAGAGGAAAAAACGTCACAATGTCATACGTCCTGACCAATATACGGGTGAACGAATCTTCGTCAAGCAATAATTGCCGACAAAAGAAGCTCCAGCCCAGCCTAGCGGGTGGTATACTCGGTGGCGGATGCGCTACTTGATCGGGCGGCTTGCCGATGAAAGTGAAGCCGGGGACGGAGCCGGCACTATCGAGCAGCAGTGGCGCCTTTTTGCCGAGGCAAGGCCCAGGCTCATAACCAGGTTGAAATCAAAACAGATGCAGGTAATCTGCCAATGCTATCCGTTGTCCTGCTTCTTCTGGTGCCGGCCTGTCTGATTGTTGTGTTCGTAAGGTATCACCGCAAGAAGAAAAAGAAAAAAGAGAGGAAACTTGATGCGAGGTAGAACGGCGAATGATGTCCTGATTCCTTGCCGGGTGAGGAGGTGGGCCGATGCATGAGTGTGGGGTGCTGGCACTGTCGGCCATACTGATGAAGGGTATGGGATGCCAGAGGATCGCCTGGCGGTTGCGGTTGCCGGCCATTTTGTTTTTGCTGCTCTGTGGCATTGTGGCCGGACCTGTTTTGGGGTGATTGCGCCCGGACCACCTGTTTGGTGATCTGCTGTTCCCCTTCACATCTCTGGTGGTGGCCGTGGTCCTCTTTGAAGGCGGGTTGACCCTCAAGTTCCAGGAGATACGCGGCATTGAAAAAGTCATTCGCAACCTGATCAGCGTCGGTACGGCGATCACCTGGTTGATTACCGCTGCGGCGGAGCGCTGGTTGCTCTGTTTTTTCCGGGAGATCGAGTTGTTGTTCGGGGCTATTATGGTGGTCACCGGGCCGACGGTGATCGTCCCCATGCTGCGCACAGTGCGACCAAAGGAGCACGTGGCGCATATCTTGCGTTGGGAAGAGATTCTCATCGACCCGATTGGCCCCACCTTGGCCGCTCTCGTCTATCGGTTTATTGTGAGCGGAGCGGAGCAGGCTGAGGTGTTGGCCAGCCTCCCTCACCGTCTTTGTCAAAATCCTGGTCATCGGTTTCGCTCTGGGCGGCAGCGCCGGCTACCTACTCGGGAGCGCCCTGCGCCGGCATTGGATTACCCAATACCTACACAATTTCGCGGCACTGGCCTTGGTGTGCGGTGTCTTCGCCCTGCCCAATACGCTGGAAGCTGAAACCGGCCTACTCTCGGTGACTTTGAGGGGGGCCTTGCTGGGCGACATGAACGATGTGCATATCGACGAGATACTTGATTTGGCTCCAGGTGGCCGAGCCGGAGCCCCATGGTTTTCTCATTGTCGGTGCCGATGATTTGGCCCGGACCATTGCCGAAACCCTGTAAAAACGGAATCAGAACCATCGTCGCGGACCAGGCCTGGGAAAACATCAAGGCAGCGAATATGCAGGGGCTGCGGGCTTATTGGGGCAACGTGGTGTCGGTACACGCTGAAAACCATCTCGATCTGTCCGGGATCGGCGGTCTCGTGGCGCTCTCGGCAAACAATGATCTCAATGCCTTGGCAGCCAGGCACTAGCGGTTGGAATTCGGATCCGGCAACATCTACGCCATCAGGAACCGGCAGTCTGCGAACCGAACACGGCCGGATAACGTGGCCATTCAACATGGCGGCCAGTCGCTGTTCGAGGAGTCGCTGACCCGGGACGAGTTATGCCGGCTGCTGGCCGCTGGTGCAAAGATGAAAACCACCCCTCTGATGGGTGGTTTTTCCTATGAAGATTACCTGCAACAGAACCAGAAACAGCGTATCCCATCGTTCGCCATCGATCCAGCAAAGCGAACCTATCCGGTGACTGCGGGACGATTGATCCGTTTTGCGCATAGTGACAAAAATGCCAGTCGGGAGCCAACGGAAAAAGCGGTGGGGATCAGTGACGCACGGTCCCCGGCGCCGCGACGTCCTGTCGCACGTGAAAAGGCGAACCTTGACAGCTGGTCACGGCTGCCTGGCAAGTAAGGCGACAGCTCGACCGACGGGGTGGATGCCGAATCGGAAGACGATCTCGTCGCCGCTATCGAGATGCAGATGCAACGACTGCAGAAAGAATCGGTGACGCGAAGTGGACACTCGATTGATCCGGTCCCTGGGGATCTTCACCACCTCGTTAAGGATCTGGAACGGCGGGACGGCGTCGGCGTGATAACCGAAGCGGCCGCCGGCGGTAAGCAGTCCGGCGTGCGGTTCGAGGTGCAGGCCTGCCTTGAAATAGACGTGGCTGCTGGTGATGTGGAGACGGCCGGTAATCTTGTCGGTCAAAGGGCCGTTTTCTCCGATAAACACCGCCCAGGAG
Source organism: Desulfofustis sp. (assembly GCA_030604345.1). The sequence continues at coordinate 3,383 of JAUVWB010000111.1, forward strand.
CCGAGGGGCTGCTCGGTGTCCTCCATCCAGTGCTGTTTAGTCATGGTTGCTCGGTATTTTTCTTGCCGGTTTTGTCGGTGTGGTGCCGAGGCCCGGAGGGCTCCGGCGGATGTTTGGTTGGCCTCCGGTGGTGTCAGTGGCGCAGCAAAGCGGCTTCATCGTGCTGGTTTTCCTCAGAGCAGAGATCTGATCCACTGCAGCACTGAGCCGAGCAGACTGAGAATCCAGGTTATCAGGGCCACGCTGAAGGAGAGGAGAGCCGACAGCCAGGAGCCGGATTCATCTTCCAACTGATCTCCACCCTGCGCCAGCCGTCTGGCTCGATTCTCCGGATCGGGATGGCTGGACAGGATGGTGTGGTGGCGAGCCAGTTCGGCGAGCTTTTCCAGCGCCGAGACGGCAGCAGCCGGGTCATGTCCTGCGTGTTTGAGGAACAGCAGGCCGTAGTCGTCGGCCTGCCGCTCCTCGTGCTGGGAGAACTGGGCATTGGCCAGTTGTTCGCTGAGTCCGCCGAGAACCGAGCGAGCGATCTGGCCGATTTCGTTGTCCTGGGAGGCAAGGCCCTTGCGCAAGGCACGCGAGGCATAGGCCATGGCCACCTTGCGTCGGGAGTGCTCCTGCACCACATGGCCCATCTCGTGGCCGATGACGAAAAGCAGTTCCTCGTCGGTCATCAACTCCATCAGCCCGCTGTAGACCCTGATTGAGCCGTCGGCGAGCGCGAAGGCGTTGATCTGGTCGGAGAGGTACACCCGATAAGTGAAGGCCAGCCCGTCGTGTTCTTCGTGTTCGGCGGTCAGCCGATGCAGGCGGCGGTGGTGGGACGATGTCTGCGGGGCGATCTGATGCTCGGTATCGAGTGACTGGACCGCCTGACGGGAGAATTCGATCACCTGCTCGTCGGTCAGAGTCGCGGCAATGACCGCGTCGCCGGCTGCGTCGGTGAGCAGCAGGAGATTGGTGTTTTCACACGAGACACTGAGAAAGATGATCCAGAGAAGCGGCAGCAAGCTTTTCATGGGGGCGGCAAATGGAGAACGGAGACCTCGTTGGTGGCGGTTTTTCCCATTTTCGACTATGGTAGCAGATCACGGCTCCTGCGTCATCGGCAAAGAGGCGTGACCATGGGCCTGAGAAGGCGGGCCGGTCTGCCGGCGGCAGCATGGATGGTCCGATCAACCGCGACAGCTGCGCCGATCTTGGCGTGAAAAAAGGTGCACCATGAATCTGAACGACCCTTTCGGCCGCATGGCGCGGCGACACCAGCTTGCCTACGAGACCATGCGTGAGGCGCTGCGGCGGAGCAATATCACGACCGAGCAAGCGGCTCAAGACGTGATTCGGCAGGCCCGCGTCCGGGCCCTGAAATTCGCCGGCATCGGCCTTGCGGTCCTCCTCTGCGCCAGCTTGCTGCTCCCCAAAGCGGGCCCGCTCTTTCTCGGCGTCGGCGCCCTGCTGGCTGTCTGGACAGTCACCTCGATAGTCAACGGCAGACGCTATATTCAGCGTTATATTGACGAAGACCTGAAAAAGCAAAATCAGTGAACGGTTACCCTAAGGGGAATCGTTCACGTGCCTAGTCTTCCCCGTTAGTCCTTTCCCGAGCAAGAGAGTGTTTGTTACGCTTTTTCCTTCCGGTCATCGAGAATGAATCTGCTTGTGGCGCGCGACGAGCGGCTCATTCTCAGACGTGATGCTCATCTTTTTTTAACCGTATCGTAACAAAAACCGTTTAGTATCCGGTGATTTCTTTGCCGCCGTGGGAAATTGGTCGTGTCTCGGGTGGCTGTAAACATTTACGATGAACGGATTGCGATAGCTGATCACATGATTTCATTAACGAAGAAGAAGCGAAGAGGATTGAGTCTCGGTCTCAAGATTACCCTCGGGGTGGCATTGACATCAAACGTCTGCATTGCTGCTTTAGTTTACTTTCATTGGCAGTCATCCGCTCAAATCCAGCGCCACGTGTCAGATGTCTTGCACATCAGAGAGGAAGACAGCAGACAGCTCAGGGAAACCATCGTCGGTCTTCAAGAAAAAATTCTCGGAATCGGTGAACGCTTGCAGAAATCTTCCTCTGCCGAATGGGATTCTCACCTTGATGATCACTACATCCTGTTGGAGACCCGGCAACTTGTCGGACGGGATGCCTGGGGAGCAAGGTACAATCGTGAAGAACGGCGCGAATTGGCCAAAATGGTGCCGGTAGTTCAAGATGGTATTGACGTATTCTGTGTCTCGATCGGTCTGGCGGGCGACGATGGCAAATTTTCTGGAACTGTCGTGCAGAGATTGTATCAACGCCCTGCAGGCTTTTCTGTGGCGAAGGCGATTGAAGCTATGGAGCTATCGGTTCCAGCACGTACTTCGACAGGAAGATCTCACCAAAGAGGATTCTTGACAGAGCTACAGGCGCAGCTTGCCGACGAAGCTTTGGAAGCTGAACGAAAGCGAATCGAAATCCTTCAATATACCGATGCAATCACTGCTGTTGAGCATAAGTTGGAGCTGATTAAACGGCATAGCACGCAGCGTACGCTGCTGGCCAGCCTTGCCGCTTGCGTCGCGAACCTACGGATCATCGTGCTTCTGCCCGGCGGTGTCGTCGAGCGTCCCCACCGTCGCCTCACCAAGGCTAGTAACGAATGGCGGACCGGAAATTACCCCATAGTTCCAGAACAGAACCGCGGCGACCCGCTAGGAATACCTGC
>JAUVWB010000328.1 GCA_030604345.1 Desulfofustis sp.
CCCGGATGCAGCTGCAAAGCGGCGACGACTCCACCGGGTTGAAAACCGGTCTGGCCAGGCTGGATGAAGCGGTCGACGGCATCCATGGCATCAATGTCATCGGCGGGGCGCCCAAGGTCGGCAAGTCGTGTTTTATGATCCAGATTGCCACGGAGATGGCGCGGCGCGGTGTGCCGGTGATCTACTACGATTTCGAAAACGGCCGACAGAAGATTCTGCAGCGCACCCTGGTGCGACTGAGCCGGATAGCGGCAAAGGACCTTCAGTCAGGCCGTTTCGATGATGCGGTCAACAGCCGCTACCAGGAGGCCTGTCGGGAGTTCAAACGGCTGTTGACCTGGTTCCGCATCGTCAACGACCGGCAACTTACTCCAGAAATCATGCGCCGCCATATCGATTTCATGCGTCACGAGACCCAGCGTGATTTTACCGTGGTGGTTATCGACAGTCTGCACAAGTTGCCGTTTCGCGACCTGAGCGAACGCCGCAGCGGCATCGATGCCTGGCTGCGCCAGTTGGAGTCGATCCGTGACCAGTTGCAGGTCTCTTTCCTGGTCATCTCGGAGCTGTCCCGGGGCGAGCAGGGCTCGTACCGGGAGACTCCGCATCTCGGTGTATTCAAGGGCTCAGGCGATATCGAGTACAGTGCCGACAACGCCTTCGTCCTCTATCCCGACTGGGACCAGCAGAGTGCCATGGACGGCGATCGGCTCAATCACCTCTGGCTCGTCGCCAGCCGGGAGCACAGCCCCGGCCTGGTGGCCGGCTACCGTCTCGACTACCCATACTGGGGCTTCACCGAGGTGCCGGTCGACGGGGTTCCTGTCGTCCGGGCCCGGGACCGCTAACCGTTTCCGTTTCCCTCGGAAAGCTCGACTTCAAGGGCTGCCCTCCAGGCGTCCAGCGCCTGCAGGGCCTGTTCAGCCCGAACCGCCCCGCGTAACCGCTTGGGTACCTTGTTTGGCAACGGCGGAAAGAGGCCGAAATTGACGTTTGACGGCTGAAAATAGCGGGGATCGCTGTCACGCAGGTGGCTGATCAGGGCGCCGAGCGCGGTGGCCGGCGGCGGCTGGAGCAGTGGTCGGCCACGGACCAGCCGGGCGGCGTTGATCCCGGCCACAAGCCCCATGGCGGTCGACTCCACGTAACCCTCGACGCCGGACAGTTGACCGCTGATGAGCAGGTCCGGACGTTTCTTGACCTGGAGCGTCGGCAACAGCACCTCCGGGGCGCAGATGAAGGTGTTGCGGTGGATGGAGCCATAGCGGGCGAATTCGGCCCGCTCCAGGCCGGGGATGAGGCGAAGGACCCGCTGCTGCTCCGGGTAGGTGAGCTTGGTCTGGAAGCCGACCAGGTTGTACAGGGTTCCCTGCCGGTTTTCCTTGCGCAGCTGAACCACGGCATAGGGAGTGCGGCCGGTGCGAGGATCCTCCAAGCCAACCGGCTTCATCGGTCCGAAACGCAGCGTGTCGTCGCCGCGCGAACGGATTACCTCGATGGGCAGGCAGCCCTCGAAGTAATGAATATCCTCAAAATCGTGCAGGGGCATACAGGTGGCGTTACCCAGTTCGGTGATAAAGCGTTGGTAGTCGTCTCGATCCAGGGGGCAGTTGAGGTAGTCGCCCGGCCCGTCTTCATAGCGAGATTTTTGGTACACGACGTCCAGATTCAGCGATTCGTGATGGACGATGGGGGCGATGGCGTCATAGAAAAACAGACGCTTGCTGCCGGTCAGCAGGGCCAGGGAGGCGGCGAGTGGCTCTGATGTCAGGGGGCCGGTGGCCAGGACGACCACGTTTCCCGACTGCGGCTCCGGCAGCTCGGTGATTTCCTTTCGCTCCACGCCGATCAGGGGATGGTCTTCGATGGCAGCGGTAATGGTGGCCGCGAACCGGTTCCTGTCGACGGCCAGTGCCTTGCCGGCCGGCACCGCGGTGGCGTCGGCAGCGCGCATGATCAGCGAGTCGAGGCGGCGCAGCTCCTCTTTGAGCAGACCGACGGCGTTGTGTGGATCGTTGGAGCGCAGGGAATTGGAGCAGACCAGTTCGGCCAGGTGCGGGGATTCATGGGCCGGGCTGAACCGGTGCGGTTTCATGTCGAAGAGGCGTACCGGCACACCGCGGCGGGCGCTCTGCCAGGCGGCTTCGCAACCGGCGAGGCCGCCGCCGATAACGGTGACCGTCGGGGCGGGGAGTGGTTTAGCCATGGACCTGTCTCCTCTCACGGGTATTCGATCAGGACGTGGACCCGGCGCCGGCCCCAGTGGAGTGCATCCTGGTGGGAATGGTAAAAGATATCGATCCGCTCCGGTCCCTTGATGGCACTGCCACGATCTTCCACGGTGCCCCAGCCGTAGCCGGGCACCAGCATCCGGGTGCCGAAGGGGTAATAGGCGGTATCGGCGGCGATGGTGCCGTCGCCCGGCAGGATGTACCAGGGCAGCAGGATGCGGAACGGGATCACCCAGGGGCGCTGCAGGCTGTCCAGGGAGAACAGCCCTGCCTGGGGTTCGCGCGGGTAGGTGCCGCTGGCCGTCTGTCCGGTGTAGGTGGCGCCCCGGCGCGGTCCTGTGCTCACATAGCGATTCCAGAAATCCAGCTTCAGGTAGGCCCAGCTGCCCCGTTCCCAGCCGCAACAGGTGGAACAGCCGCAATAGGCGGTGACTTCCATGACCCGGCCGGTTGGTTGCTTGGCGCAACCGCCGAGCATCAGCAGCGAAGCGATCAGCAACCAGAGGATCGGTAGCGGTGGGGCCTTCAACCGCGGGAAAACCATTTCTTCAGCTCCGTTTCGGAAAAGAGTTTCACGACCGGTCGGCCGTGTGGGCAGTGGGAAAAG
>JAUVWB010000288.1 GCA_030604345.1 Desulfofustis sp.
CACCATGACACCGACACCGGGGGGCAACACCGGTGATCGAACCTCCACCAATTGCCCGCTGGTAAAGGACGGCCATGTCCGTTTACCTTGCCCTTTTTGCCACCTCACTGCTTGCCGCGACAATCCTGCCCGTCTCTTCGGAAGTCATGCTCTACGCCCTGCTCCAGGGCGACAGCCCGGCAGGGCCGCTGCTGCTGGCAGCCACCGTCGGCAACACCCTGGGAAGTGCCGTCAACTGGGGTCTGGGCCGTTATCTCCTGCATTTCCGGGAGCGTCCCTGGTTTTATTTCACCACCGAACAGATCGACAAAGCCCAGCGCTGGTTCCAGCGCTACGGGGTCTGGTCGCTGCTGTTCGCCTGGCTGCCGCTCGGCGGTGACGTGCTGACCCTGGTCGCCGGCGTCATGCGGGTTCGTTTGTGGCTGTTTCTGGTCCTTGTCGGTCTGGGCAAATCGCTGCGTTATCTGACCGTCATGGCATTGGCCCGTTGACCACGGCCGCGCTGATCACGGCGGCCGAACGGGCGGCTTTTCCCTCTTTTTCGCTTGAAAGCGTTTACATTAACCGCCCTTGCCAATACAGTACGAAGGAATAACCGGTACCGGCCAGGACACGGCTACTGAGTCCACCTGCACGAGAAGAATACGGATGCGTCTTATTCATACCTCCGATTGGCACCTGGGTCGCACCCTTTACGGCAGAAAACGATACCATGAACATGGTGCCTTTCTCGACTGGCTGATCGCCACCCTGCACCGCCAAGTCGCCGATGTGCTGGTGATAGCGGGTGATATCTTTGATAGTACTGCTCCGAGCAATCGGGCCCAGGAACTCTATTACCGTTTCCTCTGTCGGGCTGCTGCCGTATGCCGCCATGTGGTGGTTATCGCCGGCAACCACGACTCTCCCTCATTTCTCAACGCTCCCCGTGAGTTACTCAAAACCATGAATGTGCACGTGGTCGGCGTCGCCGCCACTCAGCCCGAAGACGAGGTCTTCGTCCTCTCCGACCGGAACGGGTCACCGGCGATGATCGTCTGCGCCGTTCCCTACCTGCGGGATCGGGATATGCGCACGGTTGAAGCCGGAGAAAGTGTTGCTGACAAACAGCAGAAACTGCTCGATGGTATTCGCGAACACTACCATACGGTCAGCACCGCAGCGGCACGGAAACGAAACGAGCTGGGGGGGGCCATCCCCATCGTCGCGCTGGGCCACCTGTTCACCGCCGGTGGGCAAACCGTTACCGGCGACGGGGTACGAGAGCTGTACGTCGGGTCATTGACCCATGTCTGTGCCGATATCTTTTCGGCTGCCATCGACTATCTGGCCCTCGGCCACCTCCATGTCCCGCAGATGGTGAACGGCTCCAACAATCGGCGCTACAGCGGTTCCCCCGTGGCCATTGGTTTCGGTGAAGCGAGCCAGCGCAAGAGCGTCTGCCAGGTTGATTTCGACGGCCGAGCTGCCACCGTTGAGCTGCTCGAGATCCCCGTTTTCCAGAAGCTCGAACAGATACGGGGCGACTGGCCAACCATCGAGGGTCACCTTACGCAGCTTGCGCAAAGCGATGACCCGGTCTGGGTCGAAGTCATCTATGACGGTGCCGACCCTGCCGGGAGCCTGCGGGAACGGATCGATACCCTCTGTGCCGACACGGCTCTGGATATCCTGCGGATCAAAAACCAGCGAGTCGTCGAACAGGTCCTGAGTCCCAGCCACCACACGGAGACGCTCGACGACCTGGACGCGATGGAGGTCTTCGAACGGTGCCTCGACGCCCACGGAATCAACGAAGATCAGCGTCCGGGCCTGCTTGACGCCTACCGGGAAATTCTGTTGTCTCTTGTTGAAGAAGACAAGCGGGCGGACTAGCGGCCATGCGTATCCTGCACATACGGTTCAAGAACCTCAATTCCCTGGTCGGTGAATGGGAGGTCGATCTGACCCACCCGGCCTTTCTGTCCGACACCATCTTCGCCATTACCGGGCCGACCGGAGCCGGCAAGACGACCATCCTTGACGCCATCTGCCTCGCACTCTATGGCCGGACTCCCCGGTTGGGCAAGATTACCAAAAGCAGCAACGAGATCATGTCGCGGCGGACCGGGGAATGCTTTGCCGAGGTGATCTTCGAAACCCAGTCGGGTCGCTTCCGCTGCCACTGGAGTCAGCACCGGGCACGAAAAAGACCGGAAGGTGAGCTGCAGGCTGCCAGACACGAACTGGCCGACGCCGTTACCGGTACCATCTTTGAGACAAAGAGCAAGGAGGTCGCCGAACAGATCGAGGCTGCCACCGGCATGGACTTCGACCGCTTTACCCGCTCCATGCTGCTGGCCCAGGGCGGGTTCGCCGCTTTTCTCCAGGCGTCCCCCGACGAACGGGCACCCCTGTTGGAGCAGATCACCGGTACGGAACTCTACAGCCATCTGTCCATCCGCGTGCACGAGCGCCAGGCTGAAGAGAAAAAACGGTTACAGATTCTACAGATGGAGCTCTCCGGCCTGCCGATTTTGGCAGAGGAGGAGGAAAAGCAGGTCCGTCAGCGGCTGGAGGAACGCAACGGCCAGGATCACCACCTGGCCGGTCAGATCGAGCAGACGAACCAGGCCATTGCCTGGAGACTGGACATGGCACGGCTGGCCGAGGAACTGCGCCGGATAGAACAGGCCCGTGCCCAGATGCAGGATCGCCTGGCAGCCTTTGCTCCGCAACGTGCCCGGCTCGATGCCGCCAACCGGGCCCTTGAGCACAGTGGGAGTGCCGCCACTCTTGCCGCCATGCGCCAGGAACAGGAAGCCGACCGGCAGGCCCTGGCGGGCTGTCGCGGCTCCCTGCCCGAGAGGATCGAGCGGATCCAGCGGGCAGAACAGGCGATGAAGACAGCCGCCGAACGACTGCAAACCGGCAAGGCCGAGCAGCAAGCCATGGTGCCGATCATCCGCCAGGTCCGAGATCTTGATCTGACCATGACAGCCCGGAATACCGCCATCCAGGAGATCGAAGACACCGTCTCCCGATCCGTCTCCGACCTCGACGCTCTGAAAACCGCGCATGCCCATGGCAGCCGGGAACGCACCGCCAAGCAAACGGACCTGATAGCCATCCAGCAGAAGCTGGAGGCCTCTCGGATGGACGGCGAACTGATCGAGCAGCTCG
>JAUVWB010000113.1 GCA_030604345.1 Desulfofustis sp.
AAGGTGAAGAGCAAGGACTGATCACCAGTCTCGAAGAGCGGATGATTTCGTCGATCTTCGAGTATCGTGATACCTACGCCTCGGAGGTGATGACTCCGGCTGCCGAGATCTTCAGTCTGGAAGAGTCGACCCCGTTGCCGGAGATCATCGACAAGGTGATCGAGGAGGGCTATACGCGGATTCCCGTTTACCGGGGCAACGGGGACAATATCATCGGCATCCTGCACGTCAAGGATCTGTTGCAGCTGTGTACCGGCAAGGCCCAGAAACTGGGGGGGCTGCAGGCGTTTCTCAACGACCCGTACTTCATTCCGGAAGACAAGCCGATCGTTGATCTGCTCAAGGAATTCCAGAGACAGAAGAACCATATGGCTATCGTCATGGATGAGTTTGGTGCGGTTCGTGGCCTGGTGACGTTGGAAGACGTCCTTGAGGAGATCGTCGGGGAGATCGATGACGAGTACGACACCGACAACGATGATTTTGAGATGCTTGATGACCGGACAGCCCTGGTTCGGGCCCGCGTCGATGTCGAGGATGTGGCGGAGCGTTTGCACATTTCCCTGCCGGAAGGCCCCTATGAATCGATCGGCGGTCTGGTTATCCATCTGCTGGGCCGGATCGGGGTCGAAGGCGATGAGGTGAGCGTCGGTGCGGTGCGGTTGATTGTTCATTCTGCCGGCCGGCGGAGGATCAAAAAGATAAAAATCATCCTGCCCGACCGGCTGAACGATCTTTGATGGAGCCGGTCCGGAAGATGATTGGTCGCTGGGGGTGGCTGCTTACCCCGGTCCTGGCTTGGTTGGCGCTGCCCGGCCGCTTTTCCTGGTGGCCCCTGCTGCTGGTTTGTCTGGTGCCGCTGCTGGCTTGTTTGGCCGATGGTCGGCTGCCACTCCGCCGGGTATTCTGGTTCGGTCTGTTGACCGGTCTTCTCTTCCACCTGCTGCAGATTTATTGGATTGTCCCGGTCCTGATGACCTACGGCGGCCTGCCGTGGTTCCTGGCGGTACCGGCGTTGCTGTTGCTGGCCGCCTATCTGGCGGTTTACCTGGCACTTTTCGCTCTCGGCTTCTCGCTACTGGTCAGCCGGGGTGGGCCGCTGACTGGTATCTTCGGGGGGGCGGCTCTGTGGGTCGGGCTGGACTGGGTGCGGTCCTGGTTGTTTTCCGGCTTCCCCTGGATGGATATCGGTTACGGGGTCTGGCACCTGCCCTTTCTCCTCCAGGCGGCTGATTTGTTCGGTCACGCGGGGTACACGTTCCTCGTTGTCGCCATCAACGCCCTGGGGTATATGCTGGTCTTTCGGCAGTTTCCGGGACGGCAGACCGCCTATGCCGCGGCGGCGGTGGCTGCCGTCGTGCTGGTGCTGGGCGGCTATTCGGTCAATCGCTGGCACCACTACCGCCAGGTCGTGGCCGCAGCCGAGGCCCCGGTTATCGGCCTGGTTCAGGGAAATGTGGAACAGGGGCGGAAATGGTCGCCGACGGAACGGGAAAAAACGGTGCGGAACTATCTGGCCCTCAGCGGCGGGTTGGTCGACAGCCATCGGCCCGAGCTGATCGTCTGGCCGGAGACGGCCTTGCCTTTTTATCCCCACGCCTCTGAATTGATGGGGCCGGTGCTTGGTTTTGTCGGTTCCTCGCGGCAGCCGCTGCTCACCGGGGCACCTTGGTACGAAGTGCGGGAAGCCGACGGCAACCGGCTCGTGTTTTATTACAATGGGGCGCTGCTGCTCAACGAACACGGCTATGAGCAGGGCCTCTATTTCAAAAGCCATCTGGTGCCTTTCGGCGAGTATGTCCCGCTGCAGCGTTTGTTTCCCTTCCTGGCGCCGTTGGTGGAGGCGGCCGGCAATTTCACGCCGGGAAGCATCGAGAGACCGCTGACCACCGGCCGGATCGAGGCCGGGGTCCTCATCTGTTTCGAGTCGATTTTCGGTGCGCGTGGCCGGGACTGGGTGAATCGTGGCGCTAACCAGCTGGTCAATGTGACCAACGATGCCTGGTACGGTCGTTACAGTGCCCCGCATCAGAGCTGGGCGATGAGTGTCTTCCGGGCGGTTGAGACCCGCAGGAGTCTGGTTCGGGCTGCCAACACCGGCATCAGTGGTATCGTCGACCCGCTCGGTCGGGTCGTTCTCCAGTCAGACGTGTTTGTCCCGTTCGCTGCCGCCGCTCCGGTCCACCTGCTCGATCAGGTTACGTTTTTCGTGCGGGCCGGGTTTCTCTTTGCACCGTTGTGCGGTCTGGCGGCACTGCTTATTCTTGTGGTGCTGGTGAAAAGGCCTCAACGAAGGGTCTGATACGTAGTATAGTGGGTGAGCCGGGGCGGGCGTCACGGTGTAGCCTGAACAGAGAAGAATCATGGGAAAGAGTGGACGTATGGCACAGGAAACAGGAGCGGCAATATCGTTTCAAAGACTTGATGAGATGAAAGAGCGGATGCTGGCCTTGAAGGAGCATCTTTGACTGAGCCGCAAAAAAAGAAGAAGTGGAACAGCTGGAGCGGCAGACGTTGGCCCCGGATTTTTGGAACGATAAGGAGCGGGCCCAGCGGATCCAGAAACAGCTCGGACAGATGCAGGATATTATCACGAGTTGGGAGGCTTCCTGGAAGGAGATAGAGGAAGCGCATCTGCTGCTGGAGATGGCGGTCGAAGAGCGGGACGCGGATGCCGAACGGGAGGTGGCCCAAAGCCTGGCGGCCATCGAACAGGACCTTGACGTCCCCGACCTGGAATGCCTGTTCGGCGGCGAGCACGATGCCAACAACGCGATCGTCTCTATCCATGCCGGAGCCGGCGGTACCGAGGCCCAGGACTGGGTGGACATGCTGTTGCGCATGTATCTACGCTGGGCTGAAGACAAGGGTTTCAAGACGGCGATCCTCGATTATCTCGCTGGAGATGAGGCCGGCGTCAAGAGCGTTTCCATCTTATTCAAGGGCAAATACGCGTACGGTTATCTGCGCTCGGAGTTGGGTATTCACCGCCTGGTCCGAATCTCTCCCTTTGATGCCAGCGGGCGGCGGCACACCTCGTTCGCCTCGGTGATGGTGATGCCGGAACTGGACGACACGGTCAACGTCGAGATCGACGAAAAGGATCTGCGCATCGATACCTATCGCTCGAGCGGTGCCGGCGGTCAGCACGTCAACAAGACCGATTCGGCGATCCGGATCACTCATCTGCCCACCGGTATTGTCGTCCAGTGCCAGAACGAGCGATCCCAGCACCGCAATAAGGATATGGCCATGAAAATGCTGATGGCCCAGCTCTACGAACGGGAGCAGGAACGGCAGGCGCAGGAACAGGAGAGCCTGCACGGTGAGAAGAAGGAGATAGCCTGGGGCAGCCAGATTCGCTCCTATGTCCTGCAGCCGTACCGGTTGATCAAGGATCACCGCACCGATTACGAGGTGGGAAATGTCGACGCAGTCCTGGACGGTCGTCTCGACCCGTTCATCAAGGCCTATCTGCTCTGGGCGAAATAGATGAAGGACCGGGAGGAATCGGCAGCTCCTGCGGGGCGTAAGCGGTGTGCCAAGTGCGGTGCCTGCACGGCGGTCTGCCCGGTGTACCGGGCCACCGGCCACGAAATCTACAGCGCCCGCGGCAAACAGCACCTGGCAGAGGTGTATAAAGAGCGCCGACCGGGACCGGTTTTTGAGGATATCTACAGTAGGTGTCTGCTGTGTGGTGCCTGTGCCTCGGTGTGCCCGCGCAAGATCGATATCACCGGTGAGGTGATGGCCGCCCGGCAGGATTTTTCCCCATTCTACGGTGGGCACGGGTACCAGAAATATCTGGCCCGGAAGGTGCTCAATCACCCCTCCCTGCTCGGCGCTGCCCGGCAGATCGGCCGTCGAGCCGCCGCTCTGCTCGCTGCTCGACTGCCCGCCGATAGCGGTTTGCGCCTGCGTCTGGCGATGTTTGCCGAAGATGGCGACAATGAACGTCCGGCTGTCCCGTTCGCCCCGTCCTCCGGTGCGGACAAGGATCTGGCGACGGTGGTCTACTATCCCGGTTGTGCAGCGCGTTATCTGTATCCGGAGATTATCGACGACATTGAACAGCTGCTCGCCGGTTACGGTCTGGGGCTGCACCAGCCTGACGGTCTCGCCTGCTGCGGTCTGGCCATGCAGGCTGCCGGTCATCCGGACGAGGCCCGGCGCGCCGCCCGCACCACGATCGACCTCCTGTCCCAGACCAACGGCCCGATCCTGGTCTCCTGTGGTTCTTGCTATGCCCAACTGGCTCGTTACGAGGAGTTGTTCGCCACCGACGAGTCGTGGTGGGAAAAGGCGCGATCCGTCAGTGAACGGGTGGTGGAGATCAGCCGCTTCGTCGAGGAACTGCTCCACCAGTCGGTTGCACCGGATCAAAACCAACCGCTGCTGCGGGTGTTCTATCATGACCCGTGCCATCTCCGGCAGGGGCATAGCATACCGATCACTGCCGAACCGCGGGCGATCCTGCGCAGTCTGCCTCAGGTGGAACTGCTGGAGCTGCCGGATGGACCGCAGTGTTGCGGGCAGGGCGGGCTGTTTCATCTGGGGGCGCCGGAGCTTGCTGCAGTGATTCGGGACGATTTGGCCAGAAAGATTAGCGAACTGGCTCCGGATGTCATAACCACCACTTGCTCCGGTTGCCTGATGCAGCTGAAAACGGCGATGGCCGCGGCGGGCCGGGAGATACCGGTGGTGCATCTGGCACGGCTGGTTCGCAGCCGTACCGGCGGTTCAGCACATGGCTCGCTCGAGCGCCGACCACCTCTCCGGAAATAGCGCCTTCCTCTGAAACCAGATTTCTGCGGCGAAAAAAGCGCGCGTTCGTCCAGCGCCCGGTTAACGGGGTAGACGATCGATACGCTGTTGCACGGCCGTCGCACATCCGCAGCCGGAATGACCGCCCGGGTGGCAGGTCCCGTTGGGCGACGCGCCCATCCGCCCGCCGGCCCGGCGTCGGCAGAAATTGATCAGCAGCGCCGCCCCGATGAACAGTGGGATGGTCAGCAGTAGAGTGGTGAAAAACAGGGTCATGGTGTTACCCTCCAAAGTCGTCGAAATGGATGTTCTCCCGTTCGACGCCCAGGTTGTCGAGCATTTCCAGCACCGATTGCAGCATCATCGGCGGGCCGCAGATGTAATAGTGCACATCCTCGGGTGCCGGGTGGTCCTTGAGGTAGGTGTGATAGAGGACCAGGTGGATGAAGCCGACTGGACCTTCCCAGTTGTCCTCGGGCAACGGTGCGGACAGGGCCAGGTGGAAGGAGAAATTTTCGTGTTCGCGGGCCAGCTGCTCGAATTCGTCCTGATAGAAGACCTCTTTCATGGAGCGGCCGCCATACCAGAAAGAGACCGTGCGCGTCGTATGGCGCCGCTTGAACAGGTCGAAGATGTGGCTGCGCAGCGGCGCCATGCCGGCGCCGCCACCGATGTAGATCATTTCCTCCGTTCCCTCGTCGATGAGAAAGTCGCCGTACGGTCCGGAGATGGTCACCTCATCGCCCGGTTTGAGGTTGAAGATGTAGGACGAAGCCTGACCGGGCGGGACGGCCGGCTCTCCCGGCGGCGGGCTGGCGATGCGCACGTTGAGTTTGATGATGCCTCTCTCGCCGGGATAGTTGGCCATGGAATAGGCCCTGGTGACCGGGATGTAGACATGGGATTTATACTGGAACATCTTGAACTTGCGCCAGTCGCTGAGAAATCGTTCGTCGATTTCGAAACTTTGGTATTCCAACTCATGGGGTGGCACCTCGATCTGGATGTAGCCGCCGGCCTTGAAATCCACCTGTTCTCCCTCCGGCAGCACGAGTACCAGTTCCTTGATGAAGGTAGCCACGTTATCGTTGGATTTTACGATGCACTGCCATTTCTTGGTCTCCAGCATTTCCGGGGGCACTTCGATGGACAGATCCCGCTTGACCGGGACCTGGCAGGCCAGGCGATAGCCTTCCCGGGCCTCCCGGCGGCTGATCGCCCCTTCTTCGGTGGGC
>JAUVWB010000313.1 GCA_030604345.1 Desulfofustis sp.
ACCGAAGGGGTGTTCGGGGTCGCCCTTGGCGTCTCCACCGACATGGTGTTCATGTTCGTGCTGTTCGGTTCGTTGCTCGAGTCGGCCGGGGCCGGCAACTATTTTATCCGTACCGCCTTTGCCGGACTTGGTCATATGCGCGGCGGGCCCGCCAAGGCGGCGGTGGTGTCCTCGGCGATGACCGGCCTTGTCTCCGGTTCGTCCATCGCCAACGTGGTCACCACCGGTACCTTCACCATCCCGCTGATGAAAAAGGTCGGTTTCACCCCGGAAAAAGCCGGCGCCGTGGAGGTGGCCTCGTCCACCAACGGCCAGCTCACCCCCCCGGTTATGGGAGCGGCGGCCTTTCTGATGGTGGAATACGTGGGTATTTCCTACATCGAGGTGATCAAACACGCCTTCCTGCCGGCCATCGTCTCCTACATCGCCCTGGTCTACATCGTCCATCTCGAGGCCTGTAAGCTCGGCTTGCAGGGTATGGAGCGGCGCGTCAAGCGGACCATCCTGCAGAGCCTGTTCACCTTCGTCTCCACCATTTTACTGCTGATCATCATCGGCGGGGCGACCTACTATGGGCTCGGCTGGATCAAGACCGTTTTCGGTGAAGCGACCATCTGGATCGCCATCGGGCTGTTGCTGGGAGCCTATCTGCTGCTGATCAAGATCGCCTGTCTGGTCCCCGAACTGGAAGTAGTCAAAGAGATCACCGAACTGCCGCCGCTCCGCGAGACTGCTCAGGCGGGATTCTATTTTCTGTTGCCGATCGTGGTGCTCATGTGGTGTCTGACTGTTGAACGGTTGTCGCCGTCCCTGTCCGCCTTCTGGGCCACGGTCCTGCTGATGTTCATCGTGCTTACCCAGCGGCCGCTCAAGCGTTGGCTGCGCCGGAGCAACGACGAGTCGTTCACCTTCCAGCGCGGCTGGCTGGACCTGGTCAGCGGCATGGTAGCCGGTGCGCGCAACATGATCGGTATCGGTGTTGCCACCGCTACCGCCGGCATCGTCGTCGGTACCGTTACCTTGACCGGTATCGGCCTGGTGATGACGGCCTTCGTGCAATTCATTTCCGGCGGAAATCTGCTGCTGATCCTGCTCTTTACCGCAGTGATCAGCCTGCTGCTCGGCATGGGGTTGCCGACCACGGCCAACTACATCGTCGTCTCGACCCTGATGGCCCCGGTCATTGTCAACCTGGCCGCCCAGAACGGCTTGATTCTGCCGCTCATTGCGGTGCATCTGTTCGTCTTCTATTTCGGTATCCTGGCCGACGATACCCCGCCGGTCGGTTTGGCCGCCTTCGCTGCGGCCGGGATCTCCGGCGGTGATCCGATCCGCACCGGTATCCAGGGATTCATGTATGATATCAGGACCGCCATCCTGCCCTTCATCTTCATCTACAACACCGAAATCCTGATGATCGGCATCGGCACCCCGCTTCACTTCTCCATCGTGGTGTTGGGCACGGTGGTGGCGATGTTGGCCTTTGCCGCGGCGACGCAACGCTATTTCCTGACCCGAAACCGGCTGTGGGAGACCGCCTGTTTGCTGTTGGTCGCTTTTACTCTGTTGCGCCCCGGTTTTTTCTGGGATCGTTGGTTTCCGGAGTTGGACTATAAGCCGGCCTCCGAGTTGCTTTCCGTGGTCGAGGAGATGCAGCCGGGTAAGCATTTGCGGTTGGTGGTCAAAGGCACCAAGATGGATGGGAGCGAGGTCACGAGAGCGGTGATGGTGGCCATCGGCAATGAGCCGACCGCCCAGGAACGTCTGCAGGCCATTGGTTTGAACGTCATGGCCAGCGGCGACAAGGTCCGCATCGGCATGGTTTCTTTTGGCAGTGCCGCGGAGAAGGCACTGATCAAATTCGGCGACGAGATCGTCAGCGTCCCGGTGGAGAACAAACGTCCGGACAAGCAGTGGATGTTCGTGCCCGCCTTTGTCCTGCTGGCGCTGATCTGGTATGCTCAGCGGCGGCGGGTGCGACGGCAGATACAGCCGGTCGTTGCCTAGAACCGGAATGGCCGCGCCGAGGAAAATGGAAGCAAAGCTCTGAGAATCGGGAGGGGAATATGGCGATCAAAAAGATCATGGTGCCGCTGGCGTTTACTCAATATTCACAAGGGATCCTCGAGTATGCGTCAATCTTCGCCGAGGCGCTCGGCGCTGAACTGATTCTGGTCAATGTCATCAATCAACGCGATCTGGAAGCGGTGGACAAGATCACCTCCTTCGGTTTCAAGGTCGATACCGAGCATTATCTGGAGACCATCAAAAAAGAGCGCCGGGAAGTGATTTCGCAATTGGCCGAAAAGCTGTCTCTGCCTGATGATCGCGTCAGCTTTACCTTTCTCGTGGGCGAGCCGTCCACCGAGTTGCTGCGCTATGTGGTGGAAGCCGACATCGACTTGGTGGTGATGGGTATCAAGGCCCGGGATCTGCAGCACCTGTTTGCCGGCTCCGTAGCCGAGCGGTTGTTTCGTCGCTGTCCGGTACCGATTATTTCTTACCGGGGCGGCAAGACGTCCGCAGAGATGTCCCAGTGGATCAAAAAACATATCATCCAGTCCTGAGCGAGCTTTGTCCCCCAATCGCCGGTCTTCACTCTCGTGGGTGATCGGCCGGCCGGCCGACGTCCGGTTGACAGGGGAGCGCAGCGAATCAATCCAATCTTTTCTGGCAGGTTTCCCGGTGAGTGACGAACTATACCTGGTGGATGGCAGCGCTTTCATCTACCGTGCTTTTCATGCCGTCGGCCCGCTCAGTAATCGAGACGGTCTGCCGACCAACGCCGTGTTCGGTTTCGCCAGCATGCTGCGGCGCCTGCTCAAGGAACGGCAGCCGACCTACCTGGCGGTGGCCTTTGACAGTAGGGGCCCGGGGTTTCGCCACGAGCTCTACCGTGCCTATAAGGCCAACCGGCCGGCCATGCCGGACGAACTGGCCTGTCAAATCCCCTACATCAAGGAGCTGGTGC
>JAUVWB010000127.1 GCA_030604345.1 Desulfofustis sp.
CCCAGCGCTGCCACGTCGACATCAGGGTCAGCGGATCGTCGGGATTGGTGCGATACCCCATGGCGCCGCTCTCCGAGGAACCGTAGATCTCGATCATCGTCTGCAGTCCCAGGCGCCTCAGGGTGCGGATGACCTCCGGCGGACAAGGTCCGGTGGAGGTGGTGCCGATGACTGAGGCGGGAAAGCGTTCCTTGGTTTTGGCGCAGAGTTGCCAGATATGGGGGAAGCCGATCAGTGCGTCACCCGGCTCGAGGTCTCTCATGATTGCCGCCGGCCGCCTGAAACGCTGGTCGCTGCGTCGTGCCTGCAATACCTTCGGGATGAGGATGGTATAGATGAAACCGTAAATATGGTGCGGCGGCACCAGGCCGATGACATGTCTGCTCCCCTGCAGCATTTCTCCGAGATGCATGGCGTCCTGCTCGAGAAAATAAAAGTCGCGGACAATCAGTTTGGGTTCGCCGGTGCTGCCGGAGGTGGAGAAGGTAATGATGTTTGGCCGGGAGTCGACCTGCTCCTGCAGGTAGCGCGCCCAGAGGTCGAGGGTCGGCAAACCGGCCAACTCGGTCGATTTTTCCCGGTCAAGGCCGAAGAAACCGGCGACACGAACGGCTATGGCGGCTCGCTCTTCGGTGGTCACGGCCAAGATATCTGTGCCGAACGTGCTATCCGGCGACAGTTGCAGTTCATCGCCGAAGACATCGGAGATTTTCCGGATTTTTTTGATCTCGCCAAAGACCAGGCCGCGGGTTACGACGAAAAAATCATCATAATCAAGAAAAAGCTGCTCCATGACCGTCTCCTTCTCAAGGCGTCTGAATTGAATAAAGAGGTTTAGAAGAGAGTGGACAAAGGGACAAGACGCGTGCCTGGTGTCGCCTTGACATCATGGTCACGATCCGGCGGGGGACGGCAGTGATCGCCGATCGGCAATAATGAGACTCAGGAGGCTCTGGGCCTCCTCGGTGAACAGTTGGATCACGGTAAAATCCGGATCGCCGGCAACTTGTTGCAGCAACAAGCCGTCCTTGTCGAACCACAACGGCAGCAGACCGCCGAGAAAGTAGCCGGCAGAGCGAGCGGCCTCCACGGCCAGCGAACTTCCCGGTTGCCACAGGGGCAGGATAAGCTGATACACATGGTGGCCCGGATGCTGTGCCTCCAGCCTTGCCAGGTATTCGCTCATGTCCGATCCCAGCTGCTCTATCGTGATTTTCAGCAGGTCCGCTTGGTCAACGAGTTGTATTGTCCCGTGTGTTTGCCGGTGCTCCGGCGCGCGATCAGAAGGGAAAGAGCGATCGAGCCGCCGCGCTGCGTAGAGGGAACGCAAGGTGTCGGCGTAGAAACGGGGAAGAAAGATCGTGTGCGGGCGGTCATGATAGACCATGAAGCCATCGAGCAGGGAGATGCGGCCGGCGGACCAGCCAGCTTCATGTTCCGGTCGGGGCGGCATGGCTTCAATCTCCAGGGCACAGGACAAACTCCTAAATTTGTGGGCCATTTTCTGGGTGATCTGGTGATCGGTGACACTCTGACCAAACATGACGTCGAGCCCGAGATACTCCGGCGGATGCAGGTGAATCCTCTCAGCCATGCGCATGGCCAGAGTTGTCTTACGATATGCCGGGTGGACGAGCCAGGAGCCGCCTTCCATGATCCTCCGTCCGGGCGGGTTACGAAAGATACCGTAAAGGCCGATGATGTCACCTTTGTCGGTCCGTCCCACGACCTGGTGCTGTTCTGCTCCGGAATTGAGCCGCACCAATGCTTCGGGATCATAGACTGCATCGATGGGAAACATCTCGCCGTACACGGTATAGTAAAGGCGAGCGACGCCCACGGCATCATCCGGCTGAAAATCGTCGACCGTGTACTTTTGGCCGGGTTCAACGGTATACGGTGCATTCCGCAGTGCCGCCAAACAGGCCTCTCTGGCAGTTTTCATCGTGACATTACCCACATCCCCCACATCTTTCGGCTGCCTTGAAAATGAGTATGACCGTTCAGCGCAGAGGTTGGACGGAACGATTCAGGGACAAGACGGCCGTTCATCATTTTCACCGGTTGCCGCAAACGATAAGCGATAGTATTTCATATCGCGGGGTTAGTCAAGCGGTGGCACCGGCTTATGGGTGGTCGTAGCCGTGGTCTTTGTCAGAGAGTGATGGGGTCCTGCCGAAGAACAGGGATAACCATTGTTGAACGGCAGAAGCCGCCCTCTTTTTCGTATGAACGCGACGTTCCGGGTGATATTCCCATCTCAAAGAGAGTTTGCTATAGTCGTGTCGGTAGGAGAAAAACATCGGCTCCAGGCCCCGTCGGTCCAGGCGGTTGGCAAGGACGTGACCGGGAGTACACCGGCAGGAACCGTCAGGGCGTTATGCGCGAGAACAAAACAACCGGTACCGGTCGGCAATCTGCATCAGTACCGCTTGCTTTACGGTGAGAGCTGTTTACCTAACGGCATCCGACGTTTTTTATGGGAGAAAACCCTGTGAGTAAAATCGAGCGACAGCCCGAAGATGGCGATCCGTCCACCAGAACCGTTGCCAGTCTCCTCCGTTCCCGAAAGTTTTTGTGTCTGATGGGCGCCGCTTTTGTGGCGTATGCGAATATCTCGGTGTTCTTTGGGTTTTATGATCACCTTCAGACCACAGCCATCGATCCTGACGATTTCGGCTTGCTGATCGGAGTCTTGGCCGCGACTGCACTGGTGCTGCGACCAGTGATCAGTCCGTTTTTTCATGTCGGCAATGCCCGGTCGCTGCTCTTTATCGGGACGTTTCTGGCTGCTGGTTCGCTTGCCGCCTATTCACAGGCAGACGGATTCTGGGGCCTCCTGGTGGTCCGGGTGTTCCACGGCATTTCCTTTGCGGTGGTCGGTACCGCCCTGATGACGCTTGTCGTCGACGCCATTCCCCCGGACCGCAGTGCCCAGTTTTTTGGGTATATCTCGGTGATGACACTCATTCCGAACACCCTGGTGCCGCCTTTTCTGCCCTTTCTCGAAGCCCTGTTGGGCGGCTTCAATAATGTTCTTCTGGCCTTCGCCGCACTGACCTTGCTCATGTTTCCCTTGGTCTGGGCAGTGGAGGGATCGGGGGCACGCCACGACAGCAGTGGGCCGGCGCGTCGTTTGCTGCTCGGTGAGATTTGGGAAAATCTCCAAAATCCGCGGATAGTGATACTTCTTCTGGCGATGCTGCTGCTGTATTGTGGCCATGCGCTGATCTTTTTCTTTCTCGACGGCTACGGGAAATCCATCGGTATAGCTTTTACCGGGCTTTTCCTCACCCTATCCACGCTCGGTGAGATCGCGGTGCGGGTAATTGCCGGATCGGTCTTCGATCGGGTCGACAAAGCCCGGCTGGCCATCTGGATTATGGCTGGCTTGTCTCTGTGCTACCTGGTTTTGGCCTATCTGCCCGGGAACTTCTTGTTCTTGGCACTCGGGCTGTTCTTTGGTCTGGGCTGGGGGATTGCCATGCCGGTCTTCAACAGCCTGCTCTTTGAGGGATCGCCTCAGCGCTTCCGGGCGTTCAACATCAACCTGGGCACCCAGATGTTTCAGGCCGGCTTTTTTCTCGGGCCGATTCTCGGCGCACCGATCGCAGCACAGTGGGGGTACTCGACGATCTATCAGCTTTGCGCTGCCTTGAGCGTCATGGCGGTGGTCCTGATGACGGTAATGAAGACCGTGCCACAACCTCATGGCGGCACCTGACCGACAGCGCCGCCGGCTATGATCAGGCGGCGTCCCTGTCGGTGCAGCAGCGGCTATTCGGGGCTGCCCTGAAGCGCCCAGTAGATGTGTTCCACCAGGGCATGGTTGAAGCCGTGCGAGGTCATGTTGGCGATGATCCGTCCGCGGATGGGGTAGCCGAGCAGGGAGAGATCACCGATCAGGTCCAGCACCTTGTGCCGGACGAATTCGTCGACAAAGCGGAGCTCGGTATTGATGACCTTTCCCTCGTGCATGATGATGTGGGAATTGAGATAACCGGCGCCGACCTTGCCCAGCTTCTGGGCCATTTCGATATTCTCGAAGGTGTTGAAGGAGCGGGCCGGGGCAATCTCCTCGGCAAAGGAGTCCTTCTCCGGGTTGAACAGATAGGTCTGTTCACCGATGGGAAGGGGATAGTCGACCCGCATGGAGATCTCAAAGCCGTCGAACGGCTCCGCGTAGAGGTGTTTCTCCGCCTTGTCCCGGTTACCCACCCCAAAGGTCCGGCGGATGACCGCCATCCGGGTGGGCGCCGCCTGCTCCTCCGTGCCGGCCTGCTTGACCAGGTCACAGAAATCCTTTGCCGAGCCGTCCACGTTGGGGACCTCGTCGCCGACTTTGATCAGCACATTGGTGATGCCGTACATGGCGATGACGGCCAGCAGGTGCTCGACAGTGCGCACCTGCTGGCGGCCGTTCACCAGCGTCGTTGAGTTGGCCGAGAAGGCGTTGGTGGAGACGGTCTGAGAAAAATCCTTCAGTGAGGTGATGTGGCCGCGAATCGTCTGTCCATCCAGGGTTTGAAAGACGACTCCGGCGTCGGTCTCGAGGGGGCTGAGGATGATTCCCGTTTTTCTCCCGCTGAGAAGCCCGATGCCGTTGAGAACGATATTTTCTTTGAGAGTGCGCTGCGGGGTGGCGGAATCAACCAACTCCACCATTCCGGGCGGCAGGAGCCGGTCGGCCTTGATGATTTCGAGTCGAGTGTCGGGAGTCACGATGTCGCCGCTCTCATGTGATTGCCGGTTGAGGGCGGTTTTGACCTTATCCAGCACGACGTCGAGATCCAACGGTTTCTCCATGAAGTCGGAGGCACCGGTTTTCAGGGCGGCGACGGCCGTCTCGATGCCGGCATGTCCGCTCATCATGATGATGGGTAATTCGGGAAGCCGGTCATGGAGGCGTTTGAGGAGTTGCAGCCCATCCGTGCCAGGCAGCCAGATATCGAGCATCACCAATGCCGGCTCCATGGTGTCGAGCTGCTGCCAGAAGCTCTCCGCATCGGAAAAGGCAACGGCATGGTACCCCTCGTCCTTGAGTATGCCGGCAACAGTGGAACAGATGAGCGGTTGATCGTCTACGATACAAATGGGGTTCATGGCATCCATCGTTGGTGGGATTGTTGGGCGGATGAACATATCAAATGTTCATGATACCTGAAATGCCGCCACTATTCCATGTCCTTTGTCGCCGCCGGTGAAAACAAGTTTTCTTGTCGAATGGCCCGTTTCCATTTGAAGAGGACGCACGTGCTGAGCTGCGGTTGTCGGGGTGGTACCGAGCAAGCGGGGAATGGGCAAAGAGAGCGTGCAGGGAAGTCAGTGGTTGCCAGATTGTGTACCAGGTGTTAGATGTCCAGAAAAATACGAGCATCTTCTCGAAATAATTGATAGAGGGCATATCGGAAGAGGTGGCAACCCCTTTCCCCCGGCGTGGTTATCCGGGAACTGAGGGTGTAGGTCTCAGGGATGCGGGCCGGAGACACCCTGGAGAAATCAGCCATGGCAAAGAACGCAAAGCGAAGTGTGTGATGAGCGCCTTATGGAGAAAATGAAAGCACCGACATATGACCCCGAAGAGATGGTCAAAGGCGATAAAGAGTACCTCTGGCACCATCTGAAACAACACCAGGTATTTAAGACCGCCGAACAACTTATCCCCGTCAAGGGTGAAGGGCTGATCGTCACCGACATCAGGGGGCGGGAATTTC
>JAUVWB010000100.1 GCA_030604345.1 Desulfofustis sp.
CCCGCCGCGGCGGCACCGCCTGTTGCTGTAGAATATGGAGTGCTTCTTGGACCGATATCATGACAGATCTCCGTTTCAACCGCCGATGGTCGCCATCGATGGCTCACCATGATTTTTGATACCCCTCTCAGTGTGATGACCGCTGGCGAATCGATGGTTGACACACTCCCTGATCGCTGCTGCGATGGCTTCATCGGTTGATCCATTGCGCAGCAATTGGCGAAGGTCTAGAACGCCATCATCATAGAGGCAGGTCTTGAGCATACCGCTTGGCGTCACTCGAATCTTGTTGCAGGTGGCGCAAAAATGACGGGAATACCCCTCGATGATGCCAAGAGTACCGACAAAACCGGGCACATGGAAAAGACGGGCCGTGCTGATCCCCTGTTGCTCGATCTCGGCCATCGCCGGAAAAAGCCGTTGCAGCCTATCCGCCAAGGGTCGTTCAGGCGGCCTCGAACCGCCACCGGAAAAAGCCATCTTCTCGATAAAACGCAGGCTCAACGAATTGGTCCGGGCCAGCCGGGCCAGCGCGGTAAGGTCCTCATCGGGGGCATCTTCCTCGACGACACTGTTGATTTTTATACGGATATCTCGCTCCAATGCCCCATACAGCGTAGCCAACACCTGATCCAGTCGATCGCGCCGGGTTATGTCGCGGAACCGGTTTCGATCCAGGGTATCCAGACTCAGGTTGATGCCGTCGATACCGATCTCCTGCAGGCGAGGCAGATGGGGCGCCGTTTCCACACCGTTGGTGGTCACATACAAGCCTTTGACGCCAATCTGTCGCTTCAGCCTATCCATGAAATCGACACACCCTTTGCGAACAAACGGTTCGCCTCCGGTCACTCGGACTTTGCTTATTCCCAGCCCAAGACAGATCCTGACCAACCGTTCCAATTCTTCATAACTGAGCAACTCGGCATGGGACAGGGGAGTCACGCCCTGCTCCGGCATGCAGTAGCGGCACCGGAGATTGCATCGGTCGGTGATGGCCAGGCGAAGATAGGTGATAGGCCGATGGAAATTGTCAACGAGAGGGGAAGCGACGGGCCCTGCTCCAGAACCGTCGCCCGTATGCTGGACGAACCGCATGATCACTCCTTTTCGATAGCGGAAGGCGGGACGGTTTCCCATGCAGCCCTTTCGGCCGCGGGCCATATCATACGAATGACGTAGACGTAGGTCCTTTGGCTCGGAGTTATAATGAAGAACAAGATTTCCTCTGATTTTGTCATCAAACGGGGTTGCTTTCAAGTCTTTTCTTCAAGACTCACCCATCGTCAGGGTGGGCGGGCGGATCATTGCCCATAATCGCTCGAACCGGGTTCAGCCAATCGCACACCTCCGCTACGGCAGGCACCCGCCCCACCGACCTGAGTCTGCCGTTAATCATGATCGCCGGCGGCACAAACGCACACACGTCGATCATCCGCTGGAAATCGCTGGTGAGGGTGACGAATGCCGATCGTTTGTTTTCGGCAAGGACCCGACTAAACAAGCGTACCACGTGGTGGAACCGGTGGTCATCCGACGGACCCAGAATTTCAATCTGCAGCGGCACCTGGATCCTCACCGTGGTGTCGGGGCCACTGGCGACTTTGGTTCAAACTGCAAGCGCGCCCGACAAATGGTTTCGAGGCAATAAAAAACGTGCAACACCGCCGGAATACGAAGACGATAATAGACCTGTTTGCCACGTTTCTGGTCTTCGACAAGACCGCCTTCCCGCAACAAGTTCAGGTGCTTGGAAACTGTCGATATATCATGTCCGACAATCTCGGTCAGCTCACCGACACTCCGTTCACCGTTAGCCAGGGTCTCTATCAGGCACAAACGTGACGGATGGGCAAGGAGCTTCAGCAGGTCCGCCCATACCGTAAAATCATCAGGAAGCGCCGGGCGCTGCAGAAAAACCGCATTCTTTGCTGACATCGTTGCTCCCCTTGCAGATTATGTGCTATCCGATCGACGAGCGGACCCCAGGAACAGAGTCATTCGTTTACTCCGACAGCATTCTGCCATCACTCGCGGCGCCACCGCCACACGACATGGTAGCACCGTTGATCCGGTATTGTACATAACGAGATGGACTTCTTGCAATTGATCACAAGATAGCTACTATATCAGCTGAGTATTACCCGATTGATACTGACTGCAAGCGGTTCTTTTACTGTACCATATCACGCGAAGCATACGAGGCCTTATGCATCAGAACACCAAGTTCAACATCTGGTATCTGCTCGCTGCCGTTTGGGGCGTGCTGCTTCTGCAGAATCTCATTTTTGACCAATTCCGGCCGCAGGTCATCGCTTATAGCGACTTCATCAAAGCGGTAACCGAGGATCGAGTCATCGAGATTGCCATCGGTCAGGACCGGATCAGTGGCAAAATGAGAACCAACGACAGCGACAGCCCCGTCCTCTTCACCACGGTTCGCGTCGACAACAATCTGTCCCAGACCCTCTCGGAGCACGGTGTCAAATTCTCCGGCCAGGTGGAAAACACCTTTCTCAAGGCGATCATTTCCTGGGTGGTACCAATCTTTCTGTTCTTCGGCATCTGGTACCTGCTAATGCGCAAAATGCAGGGAGGTCAGGCCGGCATCATGAGTTTCGGCCGAAACAAGGCCAAAATCATCGGTGAAAAAGACATCGATACCCGCTTTTCCGATGTGGCCGGTGCCGACGAGGCAAAAGAAGAGCTGCAGGAAATCGTTGATTATCTGGCCCGACCGCAGATCTATCTGGAGGTCGGCGGTCAAATGCCCAAAGGCGTGCTCCTCGTTGGCCCTCCCGGCACCGGAAAGACGCTGATAGCCCGAGCGGTTGCCGGGGAAGCGGGCGTTCCGTTCTTCTCCATCAGCGGTTCCGATTTTGTCGAGATGTTCGTCGGCATGGGTGCCGCTCGGGTTCGCGATCTTTTTGTTCAGGCCCGGGAAAAGGCTCCCTGCATTATCTTCATCGATGAACTCGACGCCCTCGGCAAGGCTCGCGGAGCCGGAGGTTTCGGCGGCCACGACGAACGTGAGCAAACGCTCAATCAACTGTTGGTGGAGATGGACGGATTCGATACCCAGAAAGGTATCGTCATCATGGCCGCCACCAACCGCCCCGAGGTGCTTGACCCAGCTCTGCTCCGTTCCGGCCGCTTCGATCGTCAGGTGCTGATCGACAAACCCGACGTGAGAGGACGGGAGGCCATCTTGAAGATCCATGCCGCCAAGGTGAAACTTGCCGATGACGTGAATCTGCAGATCATCGCCCAGAAGACCGCCGGCTTTTCCGGAGCCGACCTGGCCAACGTGGTCAACGAGGCGGCCCTGCTCGCCGTGCGCAAAGGTCGGAAGCAGGTCTCGTCGCTCGATCTGGATGAAGCGGTGGACCGGATCATCGGCGGCCTGGAAAAGAAAAACCGGGTCATCAATCCGCAGGAAAAGAAGATTGTGGCCTATCACGAGGTGGGCCATGCCCTGGTGGCGGCACTGACGCCAGGCTGCGAACCGGTACACAAGATTTCCATCATTCCCCGGGGCTTGGCTGCTCTCGGCTATACCCAGCAACGACCGACCGAAGATCGTTATTTGATGAGCAAAGAAGAATTGCTGGCCAAGATCGATGTCCTGCTCGGCGGCCGCGTCGCCGAGCAAATCACCTTCAACAGCATCACCACCGGCGCCAGTAACGACCTGATGCGCGCCACGGACATCGCCCGGGCCATGATAGTCGAATACGGCATGGGGCAGACCCTGGGTCTTTCCACGTATCCGCGCCAACGCCACCCCGTCTTTCTTCAGACCGACCAGGGGATCTCGCCCGGCAAGGATTACAGCGACGAAACCGCCGCTGCGATCGATGCGGAAACTCGCCAGATACTCGATCAGAGAAACGAACACGTCACCCGGCTGTTGACGAAATATCGAGATACGCTGCAGCTGGTCGCTGAACGGCTCTTGGAAAAAGAAGTCGTCTTCGAAGAAGAATTCAAGACCTTCCTCGCTCCTGCCTCCGCCTGACTTGCCATGATGGGAAAACGCAGGATACACCTCTGTTTTGAGTTCAGAGAGCATGTCGTGCTGCAAAACTTCGGCAACCTGAGGCAGAAAGACCTACCGGCTTGGATCGCGTGGATCGCAGGACCGACGGTGATCGCTTAACCGCTCAACCTCCATGGAGCAACCATCATGTTTCCGGCTAAGCGCCAGCGACTTGACAAGAAAATGCACGACCTGCGCCTCGACGCCGTGGCGCTGAATGCCGGGCCAACCCTTACCTACCTCACCGGTCTGCACTTCCACCTGATGGAACGCCCGATCGTTCTTATCTACCGTCCCGACGAGGCCCCGGTGCTTGTGTTGCCGGTCTTGGAAAAGGCCAAGCTCGAACAGATCGACTACCCGTTGGAGGTCTATGCGTATCCGGACAACCCCAGTGCATGGCCCGACATCTTTAAACAGGCGATCAATTCCCGTCAGTTGCATGACACACGCCTGGGTATCGAACCGCAACAGCTGCGGCTCCTGGAATACCACCACCTTCGTTCGGTTCTCCCGGAATCGGCGTTTATCGATGCCACTGCCGCTTTTTCGGCGGTGCGCTGCAGGAAAGACGACGAAGAGGTGCACTTGATCAGTAAGGCCGTGGCAATTGCCGAACGGGCCTTGCAAGCCACCCTCTTGCAGGTCAAACTTGGCATGAGCGAGTACGATCTGGCCAATGAATTGGTAATCCAGCTTCTTCGTCACGGGTCCGAGCCACACCTTCCCTTCTCCCCGATTGTCGCTTCCGGTCCGCATGGAGCAAATCCCCATGCCCGGCCGAGCCAACGGACACTGGCCGCCGGTGACCTGGTCGTCATTGATTGGGGAGCACGCTGGCACGGATATATTTCCGACTTGACCAGGACCTTTGCCATCGGACCAATCGGCCAGGAGGAACAACACATCCATCGCCTCGTACAGCAGGCCAATGCTGCAGGCCGTGCGGCAGGTCGGCCCGACTTTCCCTGTTCGATCATCGACGACGCCGCCCGCTCGGTTATCCAGCAGGCCGGTTACGGGAGCCAATTTTTTCATCGAACCGGCCACGGTATTGGCCTGGAGTGTCATGAATCTCCTTATATCCATGGAGAGAATCAGCAGCTCCTGCAACCAGGAATGACCTTCACCGTGGAACCGGGGATCTATCTCCCGGGGAAAAATGGCGTACGCATTGAAGACAACGTCGTGATCACCGAGACCGGGAGCCGATCCTTGAGCTCATTTTCTCGGGAACTCATCACTCTTTATTGATGTATTCAGAGACTCTTTCGGCGTCCTTTTTTCTCGTGCCGCCGTATGAACCTCGTACCACGCTCTCGAAACATTTTTCAATTGGAAGGAGTACATCCTTCTTTCCATGGTCATGCCCGGCATTCATTGAATACTCGAGACCGATTGGTTCACTGAATGGTATTTGCACCATCAACTTCTCCACAACAACATCGAGAAAAAGTCTTTTCGATCATGCAAAAAGGCGCTCCGGTGCTGCTAAACCAACGTGGCCAAAAAACATAGTAGCATGCAATCGGTCATATACGACTCGAACCGCTCAAATCATCTTACCAATAACAACGTACAAACTCCTAACTACCTAAATATAAATAGCAATCACGGTCTCATTAACGAACGTTATACCATGAACTGTCTCTCTGCTCCAGCAGCTCGTTCACCACTCTTGTTTGTTTGGAAAATCATTCCACTGAAATCAGTTGCGAGGCACCACAATGAGTTTAGCCAGACCATTTTTGGCATCACCTTCTGGTGCTCCACTCTTGTAATTTTTGTCGTTGCCTTATATCATGACAGTGAGTATAGTTGCCGCACGCAAGATACGTTATGGTCTGTTACTCAATTATTCACCTAAAGCATCCACTCAGGAGCAGGTATGGCCCGTCCAACTCAATACGATCTCGAAACGTTGCGTAAACTTGTCAATTCCGGAAAATCGAAAGCAGAAATAATGAGTGAGATGGAAATAAAAAATCATCCAACATTTAACAACCTCATGCTGAAATTGATGGACACTGACAAGAAATACTACAGCGTAAAAACGGCGCGGCGTACGAAAAGCGTAAAGGCTCAGACCGTAAAAATCGTTAAACGAATGACGCTTACCTTGTCTGCCAAACTGCTCGAAAACAGTGGTTTTAAGCCGGGAGACAGTTTTACCGTCGCTATCAGAAAAAAGAAGATCACCTTGACG
>JAUVWB010000042.1 GCA_030604345.1 Desulfofustis sp.
CCCAGGAGGCCCGGATCGCCTACGATCATGGCCAGATCGACCTGCAGGCCCGGATCCGGGTACGTATGGACGGAGCGATGGTCAACACCACCATGGGGCGGATCCTGCTCGGCGAGCTGTTACCGGAAAAGGTGCCCTTCTCCGAGGTGAACAAGGTCCTCAGCAAAAAGGCCCTGGCCAAGCTGATCGATTACACCTATCGTCATGCCGGTACCAAGGCGACCGTTATCCTCACCGATCGGCTCAAGGATATCGGTTATGAGTACGCCACCCGGGCCGGCATCTCCATCTGCATCAACGACATGAAGATCCCGCTGGCCAAGGAGGATATGGTTGAAAAGGCGGAGCGGGACGTTCTCGATGTCGAGCGCCAATATGCCGACGGTCTCATTACCTCGGGCGAGAAATATAACAAGATCGTCGATATCTGGTCCAAGGCCACCGAGGATGTGGCCAACGAGATGATGAGCGAGATCAAGGTCGAGTATGTCCGGGATCGTGACAACAAGGTGGTGGAGACGCCCAGCTTCAATCCGGTCTTTATCATGGCCGACTCCGGCGCCAGGGGCTCCCGTGACCAGATCCGCCAGCTGGCCGGGATGCGCGGCCTGATGGCCAAACCGTCCGGTGAGATCATCGAGACCCCGATCAAGGCCAATTTCCGTGAGGGACTCGGCGTCCTGGAATATTTCATATCCACCCACGGTGCCCGGAAAGGCCTTGCCGATACCGCCCTGAAGACCGCCAACTCCGGTTACCTGACCAGGCGGTTGGTGGATGTTGCTCAGGAATCGACCATTGTCGAGCTGGATTGCCAGACGTTGGACGGCATCGTCGCCGAACCGCTGGTCGACGGCGGCGAGATCATTGTTCCCATTGGCGAGAGGATCCTGGGGCGTGTGGCACTGGACGACGTGACGGATCCGTTCTCCAAGGAGGTGCTTGTTTCGGCCGGGGAGCAGATCACTGAGGGCAAGGTGGAGAAGATCGAGGCCGCCGGTGTCGACCGGGTTACGATTCGTTCCGTGCTGACCTGCCGCTCCCGGCGCGGTGTCTGTGCCAAGTGCTATGGACGCGACCTGGGCCGAGGCCACATGGTCAATATCGGTGAGGCGATCGGGGTCATCGCCGCCCAGTCCATCGGTGAACCGGGTACCCAGCTGACCATGCGTACCTTCCATATCGGTGGAACCGCCAGCAGGGCGGTGGAACAAGCCGAACTGAAGACCCAACGCGGCGGTACCGTCGGCTTTAAGAACCTCCATTTCGTCGAAAATGCCGAGGGTGCCAAGATCGTCATGAATCGCAATGCCGAGATCGTCATCCAGGATGAGCTGGGACGAGAACGTGAGCGATTCAAGGTCAACTACGGCGCCCAGATTCTCGTGCAGGAGGGTGCCGAAGTGGCCCCCGGTTCGATCCTTGCCGACTGGGACGCCTACACCATCCCGATCGTTGCCGAAGTTGGGGGTACCATCAAATACGGCGATGTGATCGAGGGTGTGACCATGCAGGAGAAGGTCGACCCGGTGACCGGTAAGTCCTCCAAGGTGATCATTCATTCCACCGGAGGGCAACAGCTCAATCCTCGTGTTTCGGTCAAAAATGAACGGGGCAAGACGAGGAAGCTGCCCAATTCGGAGATCTTCGCCCGCTATAGCCTGCCGGTGGGATCGATCATCTCGGTGGAGGAGGGAGACGTGATTAAACCCGGCACCATCGTCGGTAAGATCCCGCGCGAGACCTCCAAGACCAAAGATATAACCGGCGGCTTGCCGCGAGTTGCCGAATTGTTCGAAGTACGCAAGCCAAAAGAGCCGGCGATCATTTCCGAAATCGACGGTCGCGTCAGCTTCGGCAAGGAACTCAAAGGTAAACGGCGGGTCATTGTCACACCAGAATATGGGGAACCGCAGGAATATCTGGTACCGAAATCACGGCATATTATCGTCCACGAGGGTGATTATGTACAGGCCGGTGAACGGTTGATGGAAGGCACGGTGGTACCCAACGATATTCTGCGGGTGCTCGGCGTCAAGGAACTGGCCAAGTTCCTGGTGAATGAGATCCAGGAGGTGTACCGGTTACAAGGCGTCAAGATCAACGACAAGCATATCGAGGTTATCGTTCGGCAGATGTTGCGCCGTGTCCAGATCACCGCCTCCGGCGATTCCAAGTTTATGATCGGCGAGCAGGTGGAATGGTGGGTGTTCGAAGATGAGCGCGATAAATTGTTCGCCGAAGGGAAGCAGCCGCCTGTTGCCGAACCGCTGTTGCTCGGTGTCACCAAAGCATCGTTGTCGACGGAGAGCTTCATCTCGGCGGCCTCCTTCCAGGAGACCACCAAGGTTC
Source organism: Desulfofustis sp. (assembly GCA_030604345.1). Next base: position 2,353 of record JAUVWB010000042.1, read on the forward strand.
TGACCAACGCCGCGATGGCTGGAAAGATGGACGAACTGAAAGGGTTGAAAGAGAACGTCATCATGGGACGCCTGATCTCGGCGGGCACCGGTATCAACGAGTCGGCACTGTGACAAAACCATGGCTAAGGCTTTTTGTCCTTGACAGTGGTTTGTCACTGAGGTACATATCATCGTTTGTGCTTCGTCCCTCTTTTTTAAGGGACCGGCATACGTTTTCAGATTAAAAGAAGAGGAACGGTACAGGCAATGCCTACAATTAACCAACTGGTACGCCACGGCAGGAAAAAGATCGCCAAAAAGACCAATACACCGGCTCTGAAGGGGTCGCCTCAGAAGCGCGGAGTTTGTGTCAGGGTATATACCACGACGCCGAAAAAGCCGAACTCGGCCTTGCGCAAGGTCGCCAGGGTTCGCTTGACCAACGGTATCGAAGTGACGTCGTATATCCCCGGCATCGGGCATAACCTGCAGGAGCATTCGGTGGTGTTGATCCGGGGCGGCAGGGTCAAGGACCTCCCTGGTGTCCGCTATCATATTGTTCGCGGTACCTTGGATACGCTCGGTGTCTCCGACCGTCGCCAGGGACGCTCGAAGTACGGCGCCAAGAAGCCGTCCTGATAAAGGGCCTCGACAGGAGAAGAAAGGTATGTCTCGGAGAAAAGGTGCGGAGAAGCGGACCATTGAGCCGGATCCGCGTTATGCTAACATCTTGGTTGCCAAATTCACCAATGGGCTGATGGAGCGTGGCAAAAAGAGTCTGGCCCGGCGCATCTTCTATGATGCCATGGATATCGTCAGCTCCAAATTGCCCGACGAGGAGCCCATGGCCATTTTCGAACAGGCCATGGAGAATGTTCGACCCCGTGTTGAGGTCAAGTCCCGGCGGGTGGGTGGTGCTACCTACCAGGTACCGATGGAGGTACGTCAGACCCGACGCAATGCGCTGGCGATTCGCTGGATCATCAATTTCGCCCAGTCCCGTTCCGGGAAATCCATGTCGGAAAAACTGGCCGCTGAATTGCTGGACGCCTATAACGAACGTGGTGCCGCCGTTAAGAAGAAGGACGATACGCACCGCATGGCTGAGGCAAACAAGGCCTTTGCTCATTATCGCTGGTAGTTGAGAGGGACGGTCTTTGCGCGGGTCAGGAGCTGGAGTCAGCCAAGGAAAACAACTGAGGTTTGGTGATGTCAGCTCAGAAAGAGTTGTTGACCGTGTGCAATATAGGCATCATGGCGCACATCGCTGCCGGCAAGACAACGACCACGGAACGGATACTCTATTACACCGGTCGGTCGTATAAAATGGGTGAAGTCCATGACGGTAACGCCGTCATGGACTGGATGGAGCAGGAACAGGAGCGCGGCATAACCATAACCGCAGCCGCCACCACCTGTCTCTGGAAAGACCATAAAATTAATATTATAGACACCCCGGGACATGTGGATTTCACCGTTGAGGTGGAACGCAGTCTGCGGGTGCTTGATGGGGTAATCGCAGTCTTTTGCGCCGTCGGCGGTGTCGAGCCGCAGTCGGAGACGGTATGGCGACAAGCCGACCGCTACGCCATCCCCCGGTTGGCCTTTGTCAATAAGATGGACAGGGTCGGGGCCAACCACGAGAGATGCCTGAAGATGATGACCGACCGGCTGGGGGCGAACCCACTGCCCGTGCAGAGACCGGTTGGCAAAGAAGCAGGCTTTGCCGGGGTTATTGACCTGGTTGAAGGGAAGATGCTCACGTTCAGTGAGCAGACTCTCGGTCAGGAGGTGGTTGAACAAGCCATTCCTGAAGACTACGAAGAAGCATTCACGGCCGCACGAATGACACTCCTCGAGAAGTTGGCCGACTTCGATGAGGGGGTCATGGACAAATATCTTGACGAGAAACCGGTTTCGGTCGACGAGATCTACCGTGCACTGAGAAAGGCCACTCTGGAATTGAAGGTCGTTCCTGTCTTGTGCGGCAGCGCCTTCAAGAACAAGGGGATACAGCCGTTGCTGGACGCCGTGGTCAGATATCTGCCGTCTCCGGCGGATATACCGACGATAGACGGCGTCGATCGCAACGGTGAGCCAGTGCAACGAGCAACCGGTGTCCAGGAAAAATTCTGTGGCCTGATTTTTAAGCTGATGAGCGATACGTTCGTCGAGAACCTCGCTTTCATCAGAGTCTATGCCGGCGTTCTCAAGATCGGCGACAAGGTTTTTAACCCGATCAAGAAGAAGCAGGAAAAGATCTCTAAATTGATGAAGCTGCACGCCAACAAGCGTGAGGAAGTCAAGGAGATCAGGGCCGGAGATATCGGAGCCATCGTCGGGCTGAAATTTTCGACGACCGGTGACACGCTTTGTGGCAACGGTGATTATGTGGTCCTTGAGAGTATGCAGTTCCCGGAGCCGGTGATCGGGGTTGCCATCGAGCCGAAAAGCAAGGCTGAGGAAGTGCGGTTGAAGGAAGCTTTGGCCAAGGTGGCGTTGGAAGACCCTTCATTCACGGTGGGAACCAATCAGGAGACGGGGCAGACGATCATCTCCGGGATGGGTGAACTGCACTTGGAGATTATCGTCGATCGGTTGCTCAACGATTTCAAGGTCTCGGCCAAAGTAGGCACACCTCAGGTCGCTTACAAGGAGACCCTGAGCGGTGAGGCCGAGGCGGAAGGACGGTTCGAGCAGATGACCGGCACGGCCCAATACGGTCATGTGGTCCTCAGGATCGAACCGCTCGCCAGAGGCGGCGGGATTGTTTTCAAGTCGGAGGTCAACGAGAAAACCATCCCCAAGGTCTTCCTCGCCGCCATCGAGCGTGGCGTCCGCGACACGCTCGATTCCGGACCGTTGGTGGGATACCCGTTGACCGATGTCCGGGTACACTTGACCGGCGGTTCCTACGACGAGGAAACATCGACCGAAATGGCCTTCGGCGTCGCTGCCTCGATGGCGTTGCGCAAGGCGGCCGGGCAGGCTCAACCGCAGTTGCTCGAACCGGTTATGGACCTGGAAGTGGTGACGCCGGAAGACTATGTCGGCGAGGTGATAGCCGACATCAATACCAAACGAGGCAAGATAACCGGTATAGAAGCGGAAACGGATCGGCAGATCATCCGTGCGCATGTACCGCTGGCCGAGATGTTCGGATACTCGACATCGTTACGATCGGCCACCCAAGGTCGGGCCCACTTCAGTATGCAGTTTTTGCAGTATGAGTTGGTACCACCCGCTAAGGCAGAGGCTATTATCAAGAAAATCAGAGGAATATAGATCCATCAGCACTTCGAGGAAAGACGATGTCAAAGGAGAAATTTGAACGGACAAAGCCTCACGTCAATGTAGGGACGATCGGGCATATCGATCATGGCAAGACGACATTGACGGCAGCGATCACGCGAGTATTGTCGACCAAGGGTCAGGCTAAGTTCACGGACTTTAGCGAGATCGACAAGGCACCTGAGGAGAAGGAGCGCGGCATTACGATCGCGACGGCGCACGTGGAGTACGAGAGTACCAAGCGTCATTATGCGCACGTGGATTGTCCCGGTCATGCGGACTACATCAAGAACATGATCACCGGTGCGGCGCAGATGGACGGGGCGATTCTGGTGGTGGCGGCGACGGACGGAGCGATGCCGCAGACCAGGGAGCACATTTTATTGGCGCGTCAGGTTGGTGTTCCGGCGATGGTCGTCTTTTTGAACAAGTGCGACATGGTTGACGACGAGGAGTTGATCGAGCTGGTGGAGATGGAGTTGCGGGAGCTGCTGGACAAGTATGAGTTCCCCGGCGACGACATTCCGTTTGTTCGCGGCTCGGCGTTGTTGGCGTTGGAGAATCCGGAGGATGAGGAGAAGGCGAAGTGCATCTGGGACTTGATGGATGCGATCGACGGATATATACCGGAGCCGAAGCGTGAGATTGATCAGCCGTTTTTGATGCCGGTGGAGGATGTGTTCTCGATTTCGGGTCGTGGAACGGTGGCGACGGGCCGTGTTGAGCGAGGGGTGGTCAAGGTCGGCGAAGAGGTGGAGATAGTCGGCATCCGCAAGACGCAGAAGACGACGGTAACGGGCGTTGAGATGTTCCGCAAGCTGTTGGATCAGGGTCAGGCGGGCGACAACATTGGGGCGTTGCTGCGCGGCATCAAGCGAGATGAGATCGAGCGTGGCCAGGTGTTGGCGAAGCCGGGTTCGATTACCCCGCACACCAAGTTCAAGGCGGAGTGCTACATCTTGAGCAAGGAAGAGGGTGGCCGGCATACGCCGTTTTTCAATGGCTACCGTCCGCAGTTTTATTTTCGTACGACGGACGTGACGGGCGTGGTGACGCTGCCGGAAGGAGTGGAGATGGTGATGCCCGGCGACAACGTGTCGATCGAGGCGGAGCTGATCACCCCGATTGCGATGGACGCCGGATTGCGTTTTGCGATTCGTGAGGGTGGCCGAACGGTGGGCGCCGGCGTTATCAGTGAAATTATAGCTTAAGGGTAGATCTCCATGATACCGACCGAAAAGATTCGCATTCGACTCAAGGCATACGATCACAAGCTGCTCGACCAGTCGACCCATGAAATAGTGGATACGGCCCGCCGTACCGGATCGGCGGTGGTCGGTCCCATTCCGCTGCCGACTTCGGTTAAGAAGATTTGTATTCTTCGCTCACCGCATGTGGATAAAAAATCTCGGGAGCAGTTCGAGATGAGGACCCATCGACGACTCCTCGATATTCTCGAACCGACCCAGCAGACAATAGATCTGTTGATGAAACTGGAACTCTCGGCAGGTGTGGATGTTGAGATAAAGCTTCCGTAGTCAGCAGGAAACGTTAAGCATAGAGAAGCATCGGGTACGATTATGCCAAAGACAATGGGTATATTGGGCAAAAAACTCGGGATGACCCGCGTCTATAACGAGTTGGGGGTGGCGATTCCGGTGACGGTGGTGCAGGCCGGTCCGTGTACGGTTCTGCAGGTCAAGACGACTGCCAGGGATGGCTACAATGCCATTCAAGTGGGCTTTGAACCGAAAAAGGCAAACCGCGTCAACAAACCGGAATCCGGACACTGCAAAGCAGCGGGCGCTGACGGATTTTATCACATCCGGGAATTTCACGTGAACGACCCGGAAGCCTATCAGGTTGGACAGCAGGTCTCTCTTGATACCGTTGTGAAAATCGGCGATGTCGTCGATGTTCAGGGAAAAAGCAAAGGCCGCGGATTTCAGGGGGTCGTCAAACGACACGGTTTCAAGGGAGGACGTGATACCCACGGATCGATGTTTCACCGTGCTCCCGGCTCCATCGGCTGTAGCGCCTGGCCGAGTCGGGTTATCAAGGGTAAACGGTTGCCCGGACGGATGGGCAATGAAACAATCCTGAAAAAAAGCCTGAAAGTAATTGATGTGCGACCTGACGATCATGTCGTCCTGCTGAAGGGATCCGTCCCCGGAGCCAAGAACGGTCTATTGAAAATATTTTCCCGATAAGGCACCAATGACCGGCTCAAGGAGAAGATAATGTCTACGGTAGAAGTCAAGAATATCAAAAACGAGAAGGTTGGCGAGATCGAGTTGAACGACCTGATCTTCAATCGCCAGGTCAAACCATACCTCTTGCACGATGTAGTGCGTATGCAGCGCGCTGCCAAACGTGCCGGAACCGCCAGCACCAAAGGACGGGGCGACGTGAAAGGCAGCAGCTCAAAACCGTGGCGCCAGAAAGGTACCGGCCGCGCCCGTGCTGGCAACAAGCGTTCTCCGTTGTGGCGCGGCGGTGGTGTGGTTCATGGTCCGAAACCGCGTGATTTCAGTTTCAAATTGAATCGCAAAGTGAAGCAGCAAGCCGTATCCATGGCCCTGTCTGCCCGCTTCCAGGAAGGGAATCTGGTGGTTCTCGATCAATTCACCATGGAAGCAATCAAGACCAAGGAATTCGTCACCATCATGAATGTCCTGCAACTTGAAAACGCGCTTATCGTCATTGACGGTGACAACGAGAATCTCAGCAAATCCTCGCGCAATGTACCTGGATACAAGGTCATGAAAACTGATGGTGTGAATGTCTACGATATTCTGCTGCACGACAAGCTGGTTCTCCTGCAGCCTGCCATCTCGAGCCTGGAAGAGAGGTTAACGGCATGAAAAACATTTACACCATTCTGAAAGGACCCTGCCTGACGGAAAAGGCCAACCTCCAACAAGAGTTCGGCAACAAGGTGGTGTTCAAGGTCCACCCCGATGCGAACAAAATAGAAATCCGCAAGGCCGTGGAAGCGATGTTCAAGGTGAAGGTGCGGGATATCAAGACGGTGTCCATGCCCGGCAAACAGAAACGGGTCGGCAAATATATGGGCCGCACCCAGGACTGGAAGAAAGCCTATGTCACCTTGTCGGAAGGCGAAATCAACTTTGTTGACGAACTGTAGTCGAAACGGCATGCCGCGACTCGGCGACCGTTAAAACGAGCTAGCCAACGCAAATATGATGGAGCGATTGGGAAATCATGGCAATTAAAACATATAAACCAACTTCAGCCGGGAAACGACACCACGTGTCGACCAGAAATCCGGATCTGTCCACGAGCGGACCTGAAAAGAGCCTGGTGGTCAGCCTCAATCGAAGCGGCGGCCGGAACAACTACGGCAGGGTTACGGCTCGACATCTGGGCGGTGGCCATAAACGTAAGTACCGGGTGATCGATTTCAAGCGGAACAAGACCGACATCACCGCCAAGGTGGTTGCAATTGAGTACGACCCGAACCGATCCGCCAATATTGCCCTGCTCAGCTATCTTGACGGGGAGAAGAATTATATTCTTGCGCCGGATGGGATCGCCGTCGGCGACAAGGTCGTGGCCGGTGAAAAGGTTGATATCCAGCCGGGCAATTGTCTGCCGATGGTCAACATCCCGTTGGGTACCGTCATCCACAATATCG
>JAUVWB010000009.1 GCA_030604345.1 Desulfofustis sp.
GTACCGGTCAGCTCGATGGTGATCGGATTGGCGGCCAGTCCCTGGTTCCCGTAGCGGGACGCAATCTCTCCGGACAGCCGGGCCCCGACCGATCGATCGGTATTGCGTATCGGGAAATACCCATGTCCGCCGCTCCCCGACTCGACCGATTCGGCAAATCGTTCCAGCAGCTTCCGGTTGAGCGTTCCCGGGTCATGCGGCGGATTCGTCCGGCACCGATAGGGGACAGCTCCGGCAGGCAAGGGCGGCGCCACCAGCAGATCATCGAGCGCCAGCCGGGCCTGCCGGCCGTCGCGGGTCGCGACGATCTCGAGGAGATCGGTGCGACCGATCAACTCCTCCAGGCGGGGAACGCCGAGGCGGGCCAGCCATTGCCTGGTTTCTCTGACCAGAAACCGGAAATAGTTCATCACCATCTCGGGCAATCCGCTAAAATGCTCCCGCCGCAAGGTCTCATCCTGGGTGGCCACCCCGGTGGCGCAATTGTTGAGGTGACAGATGCGCAGATATTTGCACCCCAGCGCGATCAGCGGCGCGGTACCGAATCCGAAGCTCTCGGCCCCGAGAATGGCTGCCTTGATGATATCGAGCCCGGTCTTCAAACCGCCATCCACCTGCAGTCGGACCTTGGAGCGCAACCCGTTGGCCACCAGGGCCCCATGGGTTTCCACCAGGCCAAGCTCCCAGGGGCTGCCGGCATACTTCACCGAGGTCAGCGGGCTGGCTCCGGTGCCCCCGTCATAGCCGGAGATGGTGATCATATCGGCATACCCTTTGGCAACGCCGACCGCAATCGTGCCGACGCCCGGCTCGGAAACGAGCTTGACGGAAATGAGCGCATGCGGATTGATCTGTTTCAAATCGAAGATCAACTGCGCCAAATCCTCAATGGAATAGATGTCATGATGCGGCGGCGGCGAGATCAGCGTGACCCCGGGCATGGAGTAACGCAGCTTGGCAATCATGGCCGTCACCTTGTGACCGGGCAACTGCCCCCCTTCACCGGGTTTCGCGCCTTGCGCTATCTTGATCTGGATGACGTCGGCGTTCATCAGGTACTCGGGTGTCACGCCGAAACGGCCGGACGCCACCTGTTTGATCCGGGAGACCCGCTCGGTGCCGAAACGGGCGCGGTCCTCCCCACCCTCGCCGCTGTTGGAAAAGCCACCGAGCCGGTTCATGGCGATCGCCAGAGCCTCATGCGCCTCGGCACTGAGGGCCCCGATGGACATGGCGGCGGAATCGAACCGCGAGAAAAACACCTGATCCGGCTCCACCTGATCGATGTCGAGCGGTGTTTCCGGAGTCTTCAGACGGAGCAGATCGCGCAGGCTCGCCGCCGGACGGTTGTTGACCACCTCGGCATAGCGGCAATAATCGTCCCAGGAGCCGCTGCGTACCGCCCGCTGCAGGGCTTGCACCACGTCCGGATTGAAGGCATGGTATTCACCGCCATGCACGTATTTGTGGAAACCGGCAGCCAGCAGTGGGCGAAACGGTTTCCAGGCCTGTTGGGCACGCCGGCTCGTATCCTGCTGGATATCGGCGAAATCGACGCCGCCGATGCGGCTCGTCACCCCCCGAAAACACAGCTCGACAACCGATTCCCCCACGCCCACCGCCTCGAAGAGTTGCGCACAACGGTAGGAGGCGATGGTGGAGATGCCCATCTTGGATATGATCTTCAGCAAGCCCTTGTTGATGCCCGCCCGGTAATTGCTCATCACCGTACGCAACGGTGCGTTGATGGTGCCGTCCTCCACCAGGCGGGCCAGCGTTTCGTAGGCCAGATACGGGTAGACTGCAGTGGCGCCGAAGCCGATCAGCACGGCGAAATGATGCGGATCCCTGGCTTCGGCGGTCTCGACGATGATATTGGTGTCGCAGCGCAGGTTGTTTTTCGCCAGCCCCTCCTGTACCGCGCCCACCGCCGCCAGGGAGGGAATCGGCAGCGTGTCGCCGCCGATTCTCCGGTCGGAAAGAATAAGCAACACCGCCCCGGCCCGGGTCTGTTCGATGGCGCTGGCCACCACCCGCCGCACAGCCTCCCCCAACCCTTCGGCAGGGCGGTAATTGAGGTCGATGACCACATGCCGGTAATGATCGCTGTTAAGGGTCTTGAGTTGCTGCAGATCGCTGAAGACGAGAACCGGCGAGGCAAACTGGTAGCGGTGGGCTTGCCCCATGGTCTCTTCGAAGACATTATGCTCACGACCGATGCAGGTGACCAGTGACATTACATGCTGCTCACGCAACGGATCGATGGGGGGATTGGTCACCTGGGCGAATTTCTGTCGGAAATAATCGAACAGCAGCCGCGGCCGGCTGGACAGAACCGCCATCGGCGTATCGTCGCCCATCGAGGCCACCGGCTCATGACCGGTCTCGCCCAACACCCGGATAACCTGATCGATCTCGTCGAGTGAATAGCCGAACAGCTTCTGGTAGGTTAACAATTCATCGTCGGAAAGCGACCGCCGACCCGCCTGGTCCTCGGCCAACTGCTCGGTCGGTATGAGACAATGGCAATTCTGCTGCAGCCATTGCCGGTACGGATGTCTGGCCTTGAGCTCGTTGTCGATAGCCCAGGAACTCCAGATCCTGCCGTTCATGGTATCGACAACCAGCAATTCGCCGGGGCCGACCCGGCCCTTCTCCACCACTTCGTCGGCGCTATAATCCCAGATCCCTATTTCCGAGGCCAAAGTAATGAACCGGTCCCGGGTGACCACATAACGGGCCGGACGCAGCCCGTTGCGGTCCAGACCGCAGGCGGCAAATCGCCCGTCGCTCATGACGATACCGGCCGGACCGTCCCACGGCTCCATGTGCATCGAGTTGAAATCATAAAACGCCCGCAGATCTTCGTCCATCTCCGGATGATTCTGCCAGGCCGGCGGTATCAGCAAACGAAAAGCCCGAAACAGATCCATGCCGCCGGCCAGGAAGACCTCGAGCATGTTGTCCAAGGATGAAGAATCGGACCCTTCCGTGCCAACGAACGGCCCCGCTTCCTGGATATCCGGCAGCAGCGGAGAATGAAGCTTGTAGGAACGGTTCCTGGCCCAGTTCCGATTGCCGGTGATGGTGTTGATTTCACCGTTATGAGCGAGGTAGCGAAACGGCTGGGCCAGCTGCCAACGCGGCAGGGTATTGGTGGAAAACCGTTGATGGAACAGACAGATTGACGATTGCAGCCGCAGGTCGCCGAGGTCACGGTAGAAATGGGGCAGATCGCCGGGGCGGCACAATCCCTTGTACACCACCACCAGGTTGGAAAGACTGACGATATAGAAGTCGGGGTCATCGACGATCCGCTTTTCGATGCGCCGTCGCACCATGTACAGGCGCCGCTCGAAGTCGCGCGGTCCCCAACCGTAAGGAGCGTTGACAAAGACCTGCATGATCGCCGGCAGTGAACTGCGGGCGATCGGTCCGAGGGCATCCGGGTCCAGCGGGACCTGACGCCAGCCCACCAGTGATAACGTTTCCCGGGCAAACTCTTCGGCGCATACCTGTTGCACCAGCCGACCTCGGTCGGGATCATGACCGAGAAACAGCATTCCGACCGCATACCGGTTGCCCAGTCGCCAGCCCTGCTCCCGGGCCACCGACTGAAAGAAGCTGTCCGGCTTCTGCAGCAGCAGGCCGCAGCCATCCCCGGTCTTCCCGTCTGCTCCGATGGCGCCGCGATGATCCATGCGGTCAAGGGCGCCGATGGCGGTGCGCACCAAACGATGACTCGGCTCTCCGTCCAGGTGGGCGATCAGGCCGAAGCCGCAATTGTCACGATGTTCATCACGAAAAAGCTTCGACACCCGGTCTTCTCCCTGTAGCGGCCAGCTCAGTCTTCTCTGTTACCTGCACGTTGAGGCGTGCGGCAGAACTCGCAGCATACGGCATACGCTTGCTAAAATCCAGAGAAACGAGTCTCATTATCGCCGCCGGCTCAACCCTGCCAGGGGCTTCGTGCCGCCGTGCTTCTCCATTTGTTTTATTGTGCATACCAGTTACTGCAAACCTGTTGCCTTGCCCATCGCTTTCCGCCATGCTACAATCGGGTATGAAAAAACAAGCGCTTACCCCCATGCACTGGATTCTGTCCCTGCTGGCAATCAGTGGCCTGGCTGCCGTTTTCATCACCCTTCTGCTGCCCACAATCGAACCGGCAATCACCGGTTCTCTCAGGGTCTGCGGTCTTGGTCTTCTGTTCTTCGGCGTCGGTGAGTTTCTCAATCGACCACTGCTCCCTTCCCGCCTCGCTGCTGGCGGCACGGATGACGACCCGCCACTACCGGCAGAACCGGCACGAGCACCCTGCATGCTGGGAAACCTTTTTCTCATAGCCTCGATAATCTGCGTCTTCGTTGCCGCCGCACTCTATTTTTTCCCGTACCACAATTGAACGACGAGCGGCCGTTCCGGTGGCCGTGTCGACACCATTTGCTCGTGACCCCTGAAGTGACTTCCCCCCCCCGATGCGTATACTATTGAGATAGCCACGCGGTGATCTCCGGCCCATCAAGGGTTGCAGTTGAGGCGAGTAGTAGAGAGCCGGAGGAAGTATATGGAAGGTGACGTAATGGAAAAACGTAGGCACCCCCGTATGGTCATGACCAATCTCGAAGCGGATATCTCCGACGGCAAAGGGTTTTTCAGCGGTGTCGTTCACGATATAACGCGCTTCGGCCTCTCGATAACCGATGTTCCGAAACGGCTCGACCGAACAGCCGACATCTATTCCGTCATTCTCGACGGCCCTGGAACACACTTCAAGCTGTTGGCCCGACCCATCTGGGAGGAAGACGACGGGACCCACAAAATCATCGGAGCGCAGATCGAAAACAGCCCTTGGACCTGGACTGAATTCGTCATGCGCCACGAACCTGAAGGTGACGAGGATATCCCGTCACAATCAAACTAACAAAATCCAGCAGCAGCCGGTATCGCCGAAAAAATCAGTCGGAGCCGGCGGCTGCTGACTAAGCGGGGGGTAAACGGCCCTTGGCCAAACAAGGCTCCTGCCCCGGATGGAAAAGGAGCACGCCAGCCGATGACGGTGCTGATCTGCGGTGGATTTACAGCCTGCCGTAGGTATAGCGGAAGTAGGATGCGCAGATCCCTTCCTGGGCCACCATGCAGGGCCCGATAGGATGTTGCGATGTGCACGATATGCCGAAGGCGGGACACTCGTTGGGAGTGCTGCGGCCGGAAATGATCTCGGCACATTGACACTGAATCTGCTCCTCGCCTTTCAGAAAACGAATATTGAATCGTTTCACCGCATCGTAAAGAGATAATTCGTCACGAATAACGAAGCCGCTTCCTTCGATGCTGCCGAGACCGCGCCAATCGGTTTCGACGGCGAAAAACACCTCTGAGAGCATTTTCTGGACACGGGCCGTTTCCTCGCTGGGCGTGATACCGGCGAAAGGGTTGTCGTTTAGCGGGCGGCCACCGCGCACTTGCCTGACTATTTCTATAAGCCCTTCGAGGATGTCGTTTATGCCGAAGCCGGCAACCGCGCAGGCGAGATGATGCTGCCTGGCCAGATTGGCATACGCATCGCTATCGGTGATCGATTCTATATGGCTGGAGAACAACAGCCCGCGGATATTGAGTTCCGGATCGCGGAGAAGACTGGCAAGCGACGGCGGCAGAAGGCGAATCGATGGGATAACGCAAAAGTTGGAGACGCCGTGGCAGGCAGCCTCAAGGATGGTCTCGGCCACATCTGGTGCTGCCCCTTCGAAACCGACGGCGGTAAACACAACAATTTTATCGGGGAATTTATGGGCCAGATCGAGGGCCTCCATGGGCGAATCGACCACTTCCACCAGCGCCCCTTTGCGCCGAATCGAATCCAGTGATTCTCTGCTGCCGCTTACCCGGAGCAGATCTTCACAGGTGGCGGTGATGACATCGGGTTGCAGACCGATTTTGACAAAGGCATCGATATGCCCGGCCGGCATGACACAGACGGAACAACCCGGTCCGGCGACCACATCGAGATTGTCGGGCAGGACCTCTTCCAGGCCGTATTTCAACAAAGTACGGTTCTGGGTGCCGCAGACCACCATTACCCGAATCGGTCTATCAACCAGCGATTGCAACTCCTGGACCAGAGCGGCGGAAATCTGGACTTCGCCCTGTTCTGTTCGGCTCTCCATTGCTTCCATCACTGCATCTGTTCCCGGCATCGCTGCGACGATACCGGGACAGAGCTGTTACTGCTGTTGACGTGACACCTGCCGATCAAGACTCCTCGGCCTCTTTCACCATGTCAGCGTAATATTCGGTATCACTGATTTTTTCCGCCTCAACCGCTTCGATATCGGCGCGCGTGAGATGAAACATGCCGCAGGCGGGACAACTGCCATCGAAATTGTCACCAACGGCTCGTGCCTTGAGCTCGTCGATCGTCATGTGATCGACGTTGCCGCACGCACCGCTCGGATTTTCCGCCCGCACCTGGATACGGCCAGGTTTCTGTTCATGTTGTTCTGTCATAACGACTCTCCATGGAGGAAACGATGCGGTCCACGGTACCGAAGCTGAAAATTCCCGCAACGAATCGTTTTCGTCATGGTGCTTGATACCGGAAAAAGGGGGTTCCGTCAAGTCTACCCGGCCGTTGCCTGACGATCAGGCAAAGGCCGGGTCAGATGTCAGAAACTGGTATAATTTTTAATGGTTTCAATCACATTGACTTGCGCATCAACAATGTCTACGGCCAGGGGAATGCCGCCATCCAGGCGGTGAGTGGCACAAGACATTCAGGGGTCATAGGCGCGAACCGCCATTTCCACCTTATTCAAGATGCCCTGGTCATAGACGCCGTCCTTGATCAGCGAGGTAGCGGCCTGTTTGACGCTCATGTTCATCGGCCCGATATTGTGGGTGGTGCCGACAATCAAGTTGGCCGACTCGATGCACCCGTTGGCGTCCGTGGTGTAATCGTGAATCAACGTACCTCGCGGTGCCTCGACGACCCCGACGCCTCGTCCTGCCTTTGGCTCGACCTTGGCCCTGACGTTGGTGTCAGTGATGCCTTCCCAGTTGAGCAGCTCGATGGTCCGTTCACAAGCATAGACCAACTCGATCAACCGGGCATAATGATACAGCAGGGTTGCCTGAGCCGGTCGGCCGAACGCAGCCCTAAATTCCTCGAGCGCCTCCTGGGCACGCGGGGTGGACATCTTGTCGCAGACATTGATGCGGGCCAGGGTATTGGCGCGGTAGATACCTTTCGGCTGGTCGAGATCCAACGAAAATCCCTCGTTCCAGGAGCGGGCATAGGGCATCTTCCCGTAGCCCCACGGTTCCACATGCTCGCCGAGATAATCGAGGTAATCGGCACCTTCAAAATCCACATAGCTGCCATCCGGTTTCATCAACCGCTGCTTGCCGTCAAAGACCCGCAGGGAACCGTCCTCGCGATCAACGGTGCCAAGAAAACCGGTGGTGATCACGCCCAGCTGGCCGATCACGTCAAGATACTTGTTGAACACGTTGTTTTTGGCAAAGTCCAGCGCATACAGAGAAAAATCAAGCAGCGTCTGGGTGTCTCTGAGCATCGCCTGGCGCTCCGCCTCCGGCAGCGGCTTGGAAAAGCCACCGACCACGCAGGCGATCGGGTGAATGGCCTTGCCGGCAAAACGATCGATCATCATCTGGCCGAGCTGCCGCATCTTCACCACCTGGGTGGCCAGTTCCGGAGCCGCCTTGACGACGCCGATGACGTTGCGGACAGAATAGTCGGCATCCGGTCCCAGCACGAAATCGGGCGCCGCCAGGAAAAAGAAGTGCAGGATCTTGTCGTTGATGTGGGCCATGACCTGCAGCAGTTCCCGCAATTTCTGGCCGGTCGGGGTCGGGGTGACGCCGAAGCAACCATCGACCGCCTTGTTGGAGGCGGTATGGTGCATCCACGGGCAGATGCCGCAGATCCGATTGACGATGCGGGGCACTTCCTCGGCCGGACGCCCTTCGATGAATTTTTCAAACCCGCGCAGGGACATCAGGCTCATATAGGCGTTCTCGACATTTCCGGCATCGTCGAGATGAACGGCTATACGGGCATGCCCCTCAATGCGGGTAACAGGTTGAATATTGAGTACCTTACCCATGTTATGCTCCTTGCTTGACGGCAGCTTTTTTCTTCGGCCGCAGATTCCCGTGGGCGCCGCTGAAACGCAGCAGGGACCGGCGATCAACTACCGATTTCGTATCAATGCCGTTGCTGGCCAAGGCGTTCATCATATCCAGCATCTGGTTGCCGTCCGGTCGTACCGGGCCGAAACAGCCGCGGCAGGGAACCCGTGCCTCGATACAGCTGGGAGCCCCATATTTGGCACACCCTGCGGCGGTCACCGGCCCCATGCAGACAAATCCCTGCTCCAGCAGACACCGCATCTCACTGACCGGCTTGTGCGGATCGAATTCGGCATTCTCCGTGAACCGCTTCACCTTGGTCACGCCTCCCTTCCCCTCCCTGCGAGTCGGGCAGGTATCGCACACACTCTTGGTGGGGAGCACCGGTTCGCGATTTTCCAACAGCGAGATCACGACTTCGGCGATATGGGCCGGATTTGGCGGACAGCCCGGCAGCATCAAATCGACCTTGACCTTCTCGTCGACCGCATACACCCGGTCGAGGAGTTTTGGAACCACCTGGTCCGGTACCGTGGCACCCGGGTCGGTGGATGGGGTCCGATAGACGGCGGCGAAACTCTCCGGTCCGTTCTGACCGTTCATCAGCGCCGGGATGCCGCCGCTGGTGGCGCAGGAGCCAAGCGCAATGAGCACCTTGCATTTCTTGCGCATCTCTTCGATGACTTCAAGATGCTCCTCATTGGCCACACCACCGGTGACGATACCGACCACCGCTTCCGGAATCTGCAAGTGCGGCCCTTCATCGCCACACTGCCCGTAATACTTGTGGTCCATGATAACCGGCGCATGAACGATGTCCAGATGTTCGGTCAACAACGGGACGAGCGCTTCGCCGATATTGAGGATGGCAATCTCGCACCCGGAACAGGAGCTCAGCCATTCCAAAGCAGTTGTTACACCCATTGTCTCCTCCTTCACGCCGCCTGAGCGTTGCTGTGGGCCGGTCCCAGTTTCTTCACCCGGGCGGTCATCTCATTCACCGCCTTGACGAACTTGTCCGGCTCGGCGGAGGATACCCACGTAATCGCAAACCGCTCCGGTTCGTAACCGTAGTCCTCGAGAATCTCGGTAATCATGTCCGAGCGCGCCATCGCTTTGTAATTACCATCCAGGTAATGACATTCCCCGAGGTGTCAGCCAAGCACCATGACTCCGTCGGCGCCCTGATCGAGCGCTTTGGTGACAAATTCCGGATGAACCATGCCGGAGCACATGACCCGAATGATCCGGACGTTGGCCGGATATTGCATTCTGGCGGTGCCGGCGAGGTCCGCAGCGGCGTACGAACACCAGTTGCAACAGAATGCTATGATTTTTGGTTCAAAACTCATTGCCTCACTCCTTTGCACATCGTGCAGTTATCGTGCAACCGGCCGATCAGATGGCGAGCGCCGCCTCGATCTGGCTGCTGATTTGTTCCATGGTGAAACCCTGGACCACCACCCCGCGCTTGGGACAAGTCCCCTGGCAGAGGCCGCATCCCTTACATTGTGCCTTGTTGATCTGGATATAACGGTGCGGCTGGCCACCCGGTGTCTCTGCCGCTCCCTCTACCAGCTCGATGGCATGGTACGGACAGACGTCGACACAGAGAGCGCAACCGTCGCAATAGCGCAGATCGGGCTCGGCCTTGATGGCGTCGAGGCTGACCGCGGAGCGAGACAGCAGCGTGGCTGCCCGGCCGGAAGCCGCCAATGCCTGGGCCACCGATTCTTCCACCGGTTTCGGATAGTGGGCCAGGCCGGCCACGAACATGCCGTCAGTGGCGAAGTCCACCGGCCGCAATTTGGCGTGGGCCTCCTGGAAGAAGCCGTCGCCATCCAGCGAAACCTTGTAGATCTTGTTCAGTTTCGCAGCGTCGGGGTTGGCCACGATGGCCGTGGCCAGGACCACCATATCCGCCTTGATCCGCAGCGGCCGGTGCAACACATGATCCCAGACACCGACGTTGACCTGCTTGTGTTCCACCTCCACGGTCGGTTTGCCGTGCGTCTCGTAGTTGATGAAGATGACGCCAAGCTGTCGCGCCTTTTTGTAAAGCGCTTCCCGCTGGCCATACGTACGCATGTCACGGTAGAGGATATAGATCATCCGTGACGGATCTTCCTGCTTCAACTCGATGGCCGACTGCACCGAATGGGTGCAACAGACCTTGGAGCAGTACATCCGTTCTCCCTCCCGGGAGCCGACACACTGAATAAAGACGATGGTCTTGGCCTTGGTGGCGTGCTGTTCCTTGAGCTTGAACAGACGATCGAACTCGAGGGCCGTCACCACGTTGGGGATACGTCCGTAACCGTATTCCTTGGGCCGCAAGGCACCGCCGCCGGTGGCAACAACGCCGACGCCGTGTTCGATGACCTTGGTGAGGCCGTCGCGAGTGGCGATCGTCGTCTGGAAATTACCGACAAATCCTTGCGCCTCGGTGACCTCGAAGCCGCGATGGATGATAATCCGCTCGTTTTTCTGCACTTTGTCGATCAGCTTCCGGGCCTTGTCATGAATCGCCTCACCCGACCAGGTATGACCAAGATACACAGCGTTACCGCCAAGGGCCTCGGTCTTCTCCACCAGATGAACCTCAAAACCCTGTTCGGCCATGTTCAAGGCCGCCGTCATACCGGCAATACCGCCGCCGATGACCAGACCTTTCTGATTGATCGGCACCGAGATCGGCTGCAGCGAGATCTGCCTGGCCACCTTGGCAACAGCCATGCGTACCAGATCCATGGCCTTCTGGGTGGCCTTCTTCGGATCGTTGCTGTGAACCCAGGAGTTCTGGTTGCGGATATTGGCCATCTCCACCAAATACTCGTTGAGCCCTGCCGACTTCAAGGTCTCCCGGAACAGCGGTTCATGGGTCCGCGGGGTACAGGCGGCCACGACCACCCGGTTCAACCCCTTGCTCTTGATGGTCTGTACCATCTGTTCCTGGGTGTCTTGCGAGCAACTGAACAGGTTCCGTTCCACATGCACCACGCCGGGCAACGTCTCGGCGTATTTTTCCACCGCCTGGACATCAACGACACCGGCGATATTGGAGCCACAGTGACAAACGAACACCCCGATCTTCGGCTCCTCCGTTAGCACGTCACGTTCCTGCGGGAAGGTCTTTTCCTGGGTCAGCTGACCACGGGCCGGAGCCAGGACGTCGGCGACCGCTGCGGCAGCGGCGGAGCCTTCCATAACCGACTGGGGGATGTCTTTGGGACCGGCAAAGGCGCCGCAGGTGAAAATCCCCTTTTTCGACGTGGATACCGGTGAGAAATCGGAAGTGGCGGCAAACCGGTCGTTGGTCAGACGGACGCCGGCCATGTCGGCCAAGGCTTTGACATGCCCGGGAATCTGCAGCCCGACCGAGAGTACGACCAGATCGAAATATTCCTCGACCTGCCGTCCTTCCTCGTTGATATAGTGAAGACGCAGGTCACCGCTGTCACCTTCGGGCTCGACCCCGTGCACCCGGCAGCGAACGAAGCGGACTCCCGCATCTTCCTTGGCGCGCTGATAGTAGCGGTCGAAATCCTTGCCATGGGTCCGCATGTCCATCATGAAGATGGCGGTGCGCAACCCCGGCACGTGATCCTTGGCCATCACCGCTTCCTTGATGGCGTACATGCAACAGACCGATGAGCAGTAACCGTTCCCGCATTTATTCTCGTCGCGGCTGCCGACGCATTGCAGAAATGCCACCTTGGTCACTTCCTTGCCGTCGGACGGCCTGATCAGATGTCCTTCGGTGGGGCCGGAGGCGGACAGATACCGCTCGAACTGCATGGCGGTGACCACGTTCGGATACCTGCCAAAGCCCCAGACACCGGCCGCCTTCGGATCGAAGGTCTCGAAACCGGGGGCAAGGATGATGGCACCGACGTTGACCTGGTGCAGCTTTTCGGTGTCGTTGAAATTGACCGCGCCGGCCGGGCAGACCTTTTCGCAGAAACCGCAGGCCCCCGCTTTTTTGAAGCGAATACAATTATCGGCATCGATCTGATATTTCAGCGGCACCGCCTGAGCGTATTTGACATAGATCGCTTTACGCTTACCGGTGGCGGCATCATACTCGCTGTCCACCTTCTTCGGACACTTCGCCGCACACTCGCCGCAGGCGATACACTTGTCCATGTCCACATAGCGTGGGTGTTCCTTTACCGTTACCTGGAAGTCGCCTACATCGCCGGAAATGGCAGCGACTTCACTGAGCGTCATCAACTTGATATTTAAGTGCCGACCGCACTCAACCAATTTTGGCGCGATGATTCACATCGAGCAGTCGTTGGTCGGGAAGGTCTTATCCAGTTGCGCCATGGCGCCGCCGATGGCGCCGGTTCGTTCCACCAGGTAGACATAGTACCCGGAATCGGCAAGATCCAAGGCCGCCTGCATACCGGTGATACCGCCACCGACGATCATCACCGAGCCGACTTTTTTGCTATCCAGCATCTGGGATTCTCCTTTTTCCTATTTTCGTACGGGACCCCGACAACAGCGGGCCGCCGCATACGGGTTGTCTCTTCTCACGTATGCTACTTTGCGCGAGCAACGCTTACGCCTCGCTGGGCTCAGGCGTCACCTCGCTCTCCTGGCCCGGCAGGACCAGGGAATCGGCAACCAGTTCCCACAGGTACTTGACCTCCATCCCGAGGTCATATTCGTTGTTGAGCGACTTCATGAGCTGATCGCGGCAGTTGTGGCAGGGGGCCACCACCAGGTGAGCGCCCGTTTCCCGGATCTGGCGGGCCTTGATCCGACCGTAATAGACCCGCTCCGGGGCAAACGGCATGGCCCAGGCGCCACCGCCGGCGCCACAGCAGTAATTGGACTCGCGGTTTGGCTCCATGTCCTTGTAGTCGGTAGAGCAGAGTTGGGTGATGATGCGGCCTTCTTCGTAATAGCCCTTGCCGAAGGCCTTCTGCGACTTGCGTCCATAGTTGCAGGGGTCGTGATAGGTCGCCCGCATGGGATGCTTGTTTTTGTCGAGCTTGATCTTGCCCTCGTTGATGTATTCCATCAGCAGGTCGAAGACCGAATAGATCTTGAATTCCTTCAGTGCTTCCGGAAACCACTTGTTCAACCCGGACCGGGTTGCAAAGTAGGCGTGGCCTCACTCGGGGAGGAGCAGCGCCTCGCACTTCAACCGGCGCATGTTGTCGACGATGCGGCCGACAATCGTCTTCATCGCCTCGTCATCACCGGAAAACAGCCCCCAGTTGACGCCTTCCCAGTTCTCCGACGAAAGGGTCCAGGATTCGCCGGCGGCATGGAAGATCCGCCACCAGTACTTCATATCGTCCGGCTCGGCGAACGGTTCCTTGGAGTTCACCGTAACCAGGACCCGAGCACCAACCACGTCGATCGGGGTCTTGAAGCCGGTCAATCCTTCCTCAACCAGTTCTTCTCCCAGTTCCTCGCAGAGGAAGATGAAATCGTCTTTGGGTATACCGAGATTGTTTCCCCGTTCAAGGCAGGTCTGCACCCCTTTGTGGATCGGCCCCGGCACCAGGTTGCGCTCGCGCATGCCGCGCAGGCGCCGCATCAGAGCTAGGATCTGGACACCGGCCGGACAGGCGTTCTCACACTTGCCGCACATGGTGCATTTCCAAGGCCAGTTGCTGTCCAGCAGCTCTTTTTCCAGGCCGAGGATGGCCATCCGCACGATCTTGCGCGGATCAAGGCCGTCAACACCGGCAATCGGACAGGCGCTGGCGCAGGTACCGCAGGTCAGACAGATATCGGCCCATTGCGCGTCCTTATAGATGGTCTTCTCCGGGA
>JAUVWB010000286.1 GCA_030604345.1 Desulfofustis sp.
GAAAAAAGAGGAAAACAGGCACAGTCCGGAATAGGAAAAACACATGGCGCCATGGATGAAGATTTCCAACTCAATCTGCTTGTTACGCGCCAGTGCGGCTATTTCTTTGAGGGTCAGTTCCCGGGCCAGCACCGCCCGGGTGCACCCGTAGCGTTGCAGCAGGGCGAGCCCCTGGTGGTTGCAGGAAGACACCAGGGTGGAGCCGTGCAGCCGCAGGTCGGGAAAAAAGCTGCGCGCCAGTCGGATAAGCCCCAGATCTTGGACAATCAGCGCATCCGGCCCGATTTCCTCGAGCCAGCAGAGCGTCTCCAGCAGCAGCGGCAGATCGGTCTCCCGCACCAGGCTGTTAAGGGCGATATGAACTTTCTTGCCGCGCTCGTGGGCATAGCGCACCATGGCCCCGATTTCCGTCAGGCTGAGATCGCGGGCCAAATTCCTGGCGTTGAGCCGGGGCGCACCCAGATAGACGGCGTCCGCCCCGGCCTCGATGGCCACCAGGAAGGTGTCTTGCGTGCCGGCCGGGGCGAGCAGTTCCACAGGGAGCCTCTCAGCGTTCGATGACCACCTGATCCTGGCCGCCCATCTCGGACAGTTGGACCTCGATCCGCTCATCCGGACGTACGGCGGTGATCAGACCAACATAGTCAGGCTGGATGGGCAGTTGCCGTTCACCGCGATCGACCAGGCATGCCAACTGGATGGTATGCGGCCGCCCGTAGTCCATCAAGGCGTCCATGGCGGCGCGAATGGTCCGGCCGGTATAGATGACATCATCGACCAGTACCAGTTCCACTCCTTCGATATCGAAATCGATCGAGGTTGTCTTGACCACCGGGTTCTGGCTGATCAGGCTCCAATCATCCCGGTACAGCGTAATGTCGAGGGCGCCACTGGCGGTCGGCACCGAGGTCTGGGCATCAATGATTTTTTTGATCCGCTCGGCCAGGAATACGCCGCGGGTATGTATGCCGACAATGGCCAGACGGTCGGCGGCCTGGTTGCGCTCGAGGATTTGCAGCGAGATCCGCTGTAGCGCCAAACGCAACTCTTCCCCAGTCATGATGATCTGCAGCGAGTTGCTCATCGATGCACCCTCTCCCAGAAATAATCGATTCCCTTCTCGTCGACGAGGTTGAGCGCTTCGGGGAAAGCCTCGCACTCGGCGGCAAAAACTTTGGCAGCAATATCCTTGACCGTATCCTCCAGCCCGAGACTGACGCACTTCTGCACGATGATCGGCCCCTGGTCGTAGGCTTCATCGGCAAAGTGAACGGTGCAGCCACTCACCAGACAGCCGCGCTGTTTCACCGCTTGGTGCACGCGATCGCCGTAGAACCCGGCGCCGCAGAATAGCGGGATCAGCGAGGGATGGATGTTGACCACGCGCCGCTGCAGGTGCGGCGGCGGGACATAGAGCTTCAGATAACCGGCCAGGCAGACGATGTCGATCCGGTACGCGGCCAGGATGGCATTGGTCCGTTCGCTATCGGCCGCCACGAAGGCCGGATAACCGTAGCGGCGCGCCTTTTCCAGGCCGAGCGCCGAGGCCACGTTGGAGACCACCACCTGGATCGATCCGGCCAACGTACCGGCCTGGATTCGCTCGTGAAAATTGTCCAGGGTCCGGCCGCTTCCGGAAAGCAGTACGGCCATGTTCAGCATGCTGGATACCCCCGTGTCGGATTTAGCTGCAAAAGAAAGTGACGGCGCATCGGTTCAACCGATGGAGGCCGGGTCGATCCGATTCAACCAGGCGGAGATGGCCGTGTCATAGCGTGAGGTCAGGTCAAACACCTTTCTCGCCAGCCGGAACCGGGTGGCCAACGTGGTGGTGCCCTGGCTGCCGATTTCGTCCAAGACCAGGTCGTAATCGGCCGGATCGACCAGTACGGTCACATCACGATAGTTCTTGGCCGCCGCTCGCAGCAGGGTCGGTCCGCCGATATCGATATTTTCGATGGCCTCGTCCAGTGAACAATGGGGATCGGCCACCGTCTTTTCGAACGCGTAGAGGTTGACGGCAACCAGATCTATCGGTTGCAGCCCGTGCTCGCGGCATTGTCGCAGGTGATCCTGATTGGCTCGCTGATGTAAAATACCTCCGTGGATCAATGGATGCAGTGTCTTCACCCGACCGTCGAGCATCTCGGGAAATCCGGTGAAATCAGAGACGTCGACAACGTCGATGCCGTGCTCGCGAAGCTTCTTGGCGGTACCGCCGGTGGAAAGAATTTCGATATGCGCCGCAACGAGTCCAGCGGCAAAGGTTTCAATCCCGGTCTTGTCGGTAAGGCTGATTAAGGCCCGTTTCATGGTGTGCACCCACTCCTCCCTGTTCACTCTTTTTTGATGAACGCCCTGATCTTGCGTCGATCTCTCTTGGACGGTCGTTTTGCCGGAGCGCTGTGCGAGGCCCCGAGCAGCTTCCTCGTCTCCTGCTCACAACGGCGATTTTCCCTGCTCTCCTCGGTCTCTTCGTACAATTGCTGCGCCTCGACGGCCGGACGCCGATAGGCTGAAATACCGCGAACAATGATCGTATAGCTAATCTCGTTTTTGCTGATGGTCAAGACATCGTTGACCGCTACCGGCCGGGCCGGCCGGATCCGCGCCCCGTTGACGTGCACCTTGTCGCCGGAGACCGCCTGGGCGGCCTGGTTGCGTGTTTTGAAAAAGCGGGCGGCCCAGAGCCACTTGTCAATCCGCACCTTGGGCGACTCTGCCTCATTCACGGTAACAACCTCAGATCATGTTCGGGAACTGCAACTTGCCCCGGGCGCACCGCATCCCGCCGGGAAGTCGGGTTGAAGAAAGGAAGCAGCATAC
Organism: Desulfofustis sp.; assembly: GCA_030604345.1. The sequence goes on from JAUVWB010000286.1 coordinate 2,827, forward strand.
ACCGAACCGCCACCGGTCGCCCAGTAAAATAATCCTTCTCTCCCCCCTGCCGGCCCCCGGCCTCCTGTCGCCGCAAGAAGCTAACCGCCTGCCGGGCAGCGGCCGGAAAATGTGGGCAACCCACTGTTTATGGTGGTGGCAGATGATGAAAAAAGGTAATACCTGTTGAGACAAAAGTATATATGCCGAGCCGTGCCTGGTGGAACGCCCGATCTCAGCTCCGGAATCGTTTCTCCACCGTTCCCGGCCCGACTTTCCGGGCTTTCAGGAGGTCAGATTCATGAACAACGCCGCCAGCCAACCATGACCATTAAAACAGCCGGGGTCAAAGACATCAAGTTGCCGATAACGGTACTGCAAAAAGACGGCAACAGTC
>JAUVWB010000281.1 GCA_030604345.1 Desulfofustis sp.
TCGTCTGCGGCTGCGCCCACAGCCCCATGGACATTCCCGACTCGGTGGCCCAGGCCAGCAGCGCCGCATCCCGGGCGGTACAGGCGGTAACCCAGGCGAATCTACTCACGGTCGTGTAAAGGTGTCGAGTATGAAAAAGGAGCAACGCAAAGACGAGGACCTGCGCATCGGCGTCTTCATCTGTGACTGCGGTTCAAACATCGCCGGACATCTGGACTGTTCGTCGGTCACCGATTACGCCGCCACCCTGCCCGGTGTCGTCTATACCAAGGAAAATCTCTATACCTGCTCGGAGTCGGGTATCCACGAGATCCAAGACGCCATCAAGAAGCACAACCTCAACCGGGTGGTGGTCGCCTCCTGCTCGCCGCGCACCCATTTTCCGCTCTTTTCCAGTTCCTGCGCCCAGGCAGGCATGAACCCCTACCTGTTCGAGATGGTCAACATCCGCGATCAATGTTCGTGGGTGCATATGGGCCAACGGGGCATCGCCACCGCCAAGGCCAAAGATCTGGTGCGTATGGGCGTGGCCAAGAGTGCCGGCCTCGAACCGCAGCAGGAGATCGAATCGTCGCTGATCCGCAAGATCCTGGTAATCGGCGGCGGCATCGCCGGCTTGTCTGCAGCACAAGCCTTGCGCGGCATGGGTTTGGAAGTGTTGCTGGTCGAGCAGGAGAACGAACTGGGCGGTCTGCTGCGCCAGCTCAACGTGCTTGACGACGGTTCATCCGCGGCCGATCAGGTGGCCGCTCTGGCGGCGCGGGTCTGTGCCGCCGACGGCATCACCGTCCGGACCGGGGCCACGGTAGCCGCAATCAACGGCTACATCGGCAATTTCACCGCCACCATCGACCACGAAGGCCAGCAACACGAGGAAACGGTCGGCTGCATCGTCGTCGCCACCGGCGCCATTCCGCTCTTGGAGGCAGGCCTGCTCGGCCACAACGGCACCTCGGTGATCACCCAGATGGAGTTGGAGCAGCGGCTCAAACAAGGTCCCTTGCAGGCGTCGCGGATCGTCATGATCCAATGCGCCGGCTCGCGTAACGAAGAACGGGAATACTGTTCCCGGATCTGCTGCGCCACGGCGGTGAAAAACGCTATGTTGATCAAGCGCGCCATGCCGCTGGCTAACGTCCGGATTCTCTACCGCGACATGCAGATGTACGGCGACGTCAAAGAAAAGATGCTGTGGGACGCCCGGGGGCTCGGAGTCGGGTTCGAGGTCTACGACGCCGACAAAGAGATCCAGGTCAGGGACGGCTCGGTCGTCTTCCACCAGGCGGTACTCGGTGAAACCAAGGAGTTGCCCTGCGACCTGGTGGTGCTTGCCACGCCTTTGGTCCCACGACCCGAGAGCGCGACGGTGGCCGGCTTGATGCGGGTGCCCACGGACAAAAACGGCTTTTTCCTGGAAGCCCACGCCAAGCTGCGTCCGCTCGATTTTGCCGCCGACGGCATCTTCGTCTGCGGCAGCGCCCGCTTCCCCGCCACCTCCGTGGAAGCGCGGACCCAAGGCATCGGCGTTGCGGCACGGGTAGCCGCCATCCTGTTCAAGGATAAGCTGATCAAAAGCGCCATCGTCGCCCAAGTTGACGAGACATCCTGCGTCGGCTGCATGGGCTGCCTCAACGTCTGCCCCTACGAGGCAATCAAGTACGACAGCAAAAAACGAGTCTGCGTGGTCCAGGAGATCCTCTGCAAAGGGTGCGGCAACTGCGCCGCCACCTGCCCGTCGCACAGCATCATCCTCAGGGGCTACCGGCCCGAACAGTTATTGGCCCAGATCCGGGCGTTGTAACAGGAGCCGGCCCATAACCGGAGTAACGTCAGACCAATCATTTAACCAACCACAGGAACGCAACCCATGACCAACGACACCTTTGAACCGAAAATCGTCTGCTTCCTCTGCACCTGGTGAGCGTACGCCGCTGCTGACCTGGCTGGGGTCAGTCGTTTGCAGTACCCGGCGAATGTTCGCACCGTCCGGGTAATGTGCAGTGGTAGTGTGTCGCCGCATCATGTCCTGCTCGCCTTTCAGCAGGGGGTCGACGGGGTGTTTGTCGGCGGCTGACATCTGGGCGAATGCAATTACCTGTATGGTAATTATTCGGCCAAAAAACGCATCACCGTCCTCCGGGAGCTCCTGTCTTTCAGCGGTATCGACAAAGCGCGGCTGCGGGCCGGGTGGGTGTCGTCGGCCGAGGCGCCCGAACTGGTTCAGGAGTTCAACTCCTTTATCGAAGAACTGCGCGCGCTCGGACCGTCGCCGCTGAAGCAAGATTACCGCAAGGAACTGGTATAAACCATACGTCCTCACTCCCATGGTGCCCCAATGATTGACGCAATCCGCAACCGGGTGACTGAACTCCTGGAATCGGGCAAGATTGATGGTTTTCTCTGCCTGGCCCTGCAGCACGGTCACGTCGCCCCGCACCTCGACCAGCGCGGTGACGACCTTGCCGAGCTGATGCTCGGTGACCGGGAGCGTCCCGGCGATGCCCGCTACCCGCTCAACAAGTATCTGATCAACCTGGCCCGGGCTTACCCCGACAAGACGTTCGGCGTCCTGGTCCGGGGCTGTGACGACCGTGGTCTGAAAGCGCTCTACACCTGGAACCAGCTCAGCCCGAACAAGGTGGTGCCGGTGGGGATCGCCTGTCCCCAGGAACTTGCCGACCGCTGTCAATGCTCGGCCCCCTACCCGGACGAGATTGTCGCCGGCGAAAAGGCCGAACCGGTGGCGTTCGCTTCGGTGACGGCAGTGGAAGAACTCGAGCTGTCCGATCGTTTTTCCTTCTGGATGAAGGAGTTCGTCAAATGCATCAAATGCTACGGGTGCAGCAACATCTGCCCGATGTGTTTCTGTAACGAATGCAGCCTCACATGCGACGATCTGATCAAGCGGGGAGAGATCCCTCCGGAGATTCCGGTCTTCCACCACACCCGGGCGATGCATATGGTCGGCCGCTGCATCGATTGCGGACTCTGTGAAGAGGCCTGCCCATCGGATATCCCGCTGCGTACCCTGTACAAGAAGGTAAACAGCATCCTGGCCGACTCGTTCGACTACACCACCGGGCTGCGCCGCGGCCAGCGTTCGCCGCTGAACATCCTGGATCCCTTCGACGCCAAGTCATAGGAAAACAACGATCATGGATTATCGGACCGTACTCACCACCTGTACCTATTGCGGCTGCGGCTGCAACTTCTTCATCGAAGTCCTGGACGGCGAGCCGATCGGCACCATCCCGTGCAA
>JAUVWB010000371.1 GCA_030604345.1 Desulfofustis sp.
GCGGCCCGCGGAAAAACCAGTTGAAACCCACTTCGTAGATGGCCGATACGGACGAGTAGGTGGCGATATGGCCGCCCAGGCTCTTGCCGCCCTTGTTGGCCCGAGCCACCATGGCCATGGCGTTCCAGCGCACGTAGGCGGCAACGTTGCGCGCCACCAGCGAATCGCCGGGCAACGGCTCTTCCGCTTCCGGGGGGATGGTATTGCAGTAAGGCGTAACGATCCCCGGCGAGGTTGCGACGCCGCGGCGCCGGGCGTGCTCGGTCAGGGCACGCAGCAGGTAGTCGGCTTTTTCCTTGCCTTCAAACTTGATGACACCGTCGAGAGATGCGAGCCAGTCGTTTGTTTCCTGGGGGTCCGGGTCTTTGTAATAGGAACTCATGCGGGCCTCGGGAATAAGGGTAAACCACCCCGTTTAAGATCATGCAAACGGCGGTGGCCGCGAAAATGACGCTGAGCAAAGGCTGCGGTGGTACTGTTGTGATTGTAGAGCAGATCGATCCGTTTGTAAATACGGACCGGATTGCCGATGGCGCAAGCGGTGTACGCAACGGTCATGCCGCTGCGCACACCGTCAGGGGGGCGGTTTCAGTTTTGCACCGTCTCGAAGAACCGGCGATAGATCTGCTGCAGCTTGCCGCTGCGAATCCCGCTCTTGATTTCCTCGGTATTGGAGCTGAGCCAGGCATGCATCGGATCGTCGGCGAGCAGCGCCTCGATATAGTTGTTCACCTCCGGATCGTCGTAGCTCCTGGCCTGGGGCAAAAATTCGAAATAAAAGGTGTGGGCCACCTCATACATGCCGTGCCACCAGGCATAGTCGGGCGCCATCATGGCGGCACCCATTCGGGCCCGTCTTCCCTGATGGTGCCACAGCTCGTAGTAGGTCCATTCGATGTCGTTGGCGAACGTGGCCTCCTTCTCAAGCAGTCCGTTGTTCTTGATGATGACCATGATGTCGGTGGCCGGCCGGGCGAACTTTTCGTTGTACAGCCGAACCACTGCGTCGTACTGGTAATAATGGCCGTCGACGAACGGCTGCTGATGGCAGGCGAGACACACCTGCTGCATGGCCGCCCGTTTCTTCTGGGCGTCGTTTTTCGCTTTGGCCAGGGGTGGCCGCAGGGTCCAGGAGATGCGGTCGCCCACATCGTGGGTGATGTCCAGGTCGGGGGTTGCCGACATGTGGCAGGTGGTGCAGGTCGGGGCGTTGTAGTAATCGACACCGACCACCCAGCTATCTTGCTCCATGTTCAAGGTCTCGCGAAAGCCGCGGTAGCCGATGCCGTGTTTCGACGCCTCGTAGATCTCTTTCTGGGGGTGGTCCGGGCCGAGATGACACTTGCCGCAGTTCTCGGGTTGACGGGCCTGATAGGTGGAGAAGGAATGGCGGGAGTGACAGGCATTGCATGAGCCTTTGGAACCGTCCGGATTGATTCGACCAATACCGCTGTTCGGCCAGGTCTGTGATGACAGTTTGTTGGGTGCCTGCGGGTCTATCTTGACGCGGGCGCCGTGACAGGCCTCGCACCCGACGATGACCACCGGATGCCCGGCCACGGCGTGGGCCAGGTAAGCGTCGCCTGATTCGAGAATCTCTCCGGCATGGGCGTGATAGGAGTCCATGGCCTCCTGGGCTTCCTTCTCGTGACAGACGCCGCAATCCTGTGGTGTTACCAGCGTGGCGACCAACGAACCGTGGTGTTCGAAACCATCCGGGTCGTCCGGCGCGGCACCGTGGCAGTCGATACAGCCGACGTCGTTTTGTCCGTGCGCCGAATTCAACCACTGCTGGTAGAGGCCGCTGTTCTCCTGCTGATGGCAGGAAAGACAGTCCGCTTCCTCGGCTGCTGCCGAGTGGCAGCAGAGGATCAGGCCGAAAAACAAGACGCCACAGCTCACGAGTCTGTTCATGGAATCCTCCTGGATCGTTAACTTCTCCTGTCTCCTCCCGCTGGGCGGCGACTCCGCTTTCGCCTGGCAAAGACGCGGTCGGCCGGCTGCCAATGTCAGCGAGACCTGCGGATTGTAGCGACTTGGTAGGGAAAAAGCAAGCTCACCATGGACCGGTGCGGGCCGATTGAACGTGATTCCATGGCGATCCCATGGTAGTATTGCCATTCGTTCCGCTGCCGTTGGGCGCCGGAACCAGGTATCTTTTCCTGTTTTGCCTGTGAGAGACCATGGTCGGCTTTTCCGTTATCATCCCCACCAGAAACGAAGAGGAGAACATCGATCCTCTGCTGCGGCGACTGTTGCCGGCAGCCGAGGCCGTCGGTACCGACTGGGAGGTCGTCTTCGTCGACGACAGCTCCACCGACAGGACCCGGGAACAGATTGCACCGTGGACCAGTTCCCATCCGGTCCGCTTGCTCTGCCGGGACCAAAACGGGAGTCTGGCCGGGGCGGTGGTGGCCGGGGCGGTGGCGGCCCGCCACGAAC
>JAUVWB010000017.1 GCA_030604345.1 Desulfofustis sp.
CTTGGCCACGTTTGGCGACAGGAAGCCCGGCAGGGTCGGTCCGAGCCGGATGCCCTTGATGCCGAGGGCGAGCAGGGCCAATAGTACGGCTACCGCCTTCTGCTCATACCAGGCGATATCGTAGGAGACCGGCAGCTTGTTGATGTCGTCCAGGCCGAATACTTCCTTGAGTTTCAGCGCAATGACCGCCAGCGAATAGGAGTCGTTGCACTGCCCGGCATCAAGAACCCGGGGGATGCCGCCGATATCGCCGAGGTTGAGCTTGTTGTAGCGGTATTTGGCGCAGCCGGCGGTGAGGATTACGGTGTCCTTAGGCAGGTTCTCGGCCACCTCGGTGTAATAACCACGCGACTTCTGGCGGCCGTCACAGCCGGCCATGACTACGAAGCGCTTGATAGCGCCCGACTTGACCGCCTCGACCACCTTGTCGGCCAGAGCGAGCACCTGGTGGTGGGCGAAACCGCCGACGATAGCGCCTTTTTCCAGCTCCGTTGGTGGCGCGCACCGCTTGGCCTGGGCGATCAGCGGAGAGAAATCCTTGGCCCCGCCGGCCGGCCTGTCGGCAACGTGTGTGGCGCCGGGATAGCTGACGATACCGGTCGTATAGAGGCGATCCAGATAGGTGTTCTCCTTGCGCAGCGGCACCAGACAATTGGTGGTGAGCAGGACCGGTCCGTTGAACGACTGGAACTCGGTCGTCTGATGCCACCAGGAACCACCGTAGTTGCCGACAAAATGGGGGTATTTCTTGAAGGCCGGATAGTAATTGGCCGGCAGCATCTCGCCATGGGTGTAAACGTCGACACCGGTACCTTCGGTCTGCTTGAGCAACTCTTCCATGTCCTTCAGGTCGTGGCCGCTGATCAGGATGCCGGGGTTGGCGCCGACACCGATGTTGACCTCGCTGATCTCGGGATGACCGTAGGTGGCGGTGTTGGCCTCGTCGAGCAGGGCCATGGTGGTGACCGCCGTCTGGCCGGCCTTCATCACCAGGGCGATCATGTCGTCCACCGACAGATCTTTGGTGGTGGAGGCCAGTGCCTCGAGCATGAAGTCGTCGATCTCCGGCTTGCGATAGCCGAGGACCGCGGCGTGCTCGGCATAGGCGGCGATGCCCTTGAGACCGATGACCAGCATTTCGCGCAAGGAGCGGACATCTTCATGGGCAGTCGATTGCACGCCCACCGATGTGGCCTTGTCGGCAAACGAAGCACGGTCACCGGTCCAGGTGGCCGCATCGGGCAGGGTGTCGGTGAAGTCACCGCCGTTTTTTTCCTTGTAGGCACTGAGAAAGGCCTGGCGCAACTGCTCGCGGCGGCGCAGGGCCTCCTCGATACGGGCGACGAATCGTTGGTCGTCCCAGGCCGCGTTGGTGATGGTAGTGAACAGGCTCTGCAGCACGAAGTCGTCGTTGCCGCGATCCGGTCTGCCCAGTTCTTTGAGTTTTTCTCCGTAGACCGCCATGCCGCGCAGGACGAAGAGCAGCAGGTCTTGGAGATTGGCGGTCTCTTCCGGTTTGCCGCAGACACCCTTGATGGTGCAGCCGGTGTTCTTGGCCGTCTCCTGACATTGAAAACAGAACATGGAATACCTCCCTGTGGTTGTTGAGAAGGGGGGACGATCATGCATCGTCCCCCCTTTCGTGTTGCTGCGTTGGGTTAGGCCCGAAACGATTCCTGTTGGTGCTTTTCGGCTATGGTTGCGGCCAGCCGATCGAGTTGCGCCAGTTCTTCCGGCCGGGGAACACCTTTGACCAGCAGCGGCTCGAGTACCTCCACCTTGAGGTTGGGGATCATCCCGGCCAGTTGCTCCACCGCCTTGCCGCCCCAGCCGTAAGAGCCGACAATCGAGAGGAAGCGTGCTTTGGGTTTCAGGGCGTTGGCGAGGAAGGCGGCGTAAGCGGCCAGCGGGTGGGCGCCGAGAAGCACCGTCGGGGTGCCGACCACGACCGTCCCGGCATCGACCAGGCTCATGGCCAGTCTGCCGATGTCGGTGACTGCCAGGTTAAACAGTTCCACCCGGACGCCATGGCGTGCCAGGGCCGCGCTCAGGTGATCGACCATGATCCGGGTGCTGCCGTGCATCGAGACGAAGGGGAAGCTGACCAGATTGTGCGGTGTGGGGGATACCCAGTCGCGATAGGCATCCATGATCCATGCCGGTCGGTCGTAGACCTGTCCGTGGCTCGGGGCGATGGTCTCGATGGCTAGCGGCGCCAGCTTGGCGAGGTTTTTCTCGATGACGGTGCGAAACGGCATCATGATCTCAGCGAAGTAGCGTTTGGCCGCTTCGTGGACCCGGCCCTGGTCGATCACGTAGAGATCGCTGGTGGCGATATGCGAGCCGAAAAAATCGCAGGAAAACAGCATTTTCGCCTCGGGTAGGTAGGTGACCATGGTCTCCGGCCAGTGGACCCACGGGGTGTGGATGAAGGTCAGGCTCAGGCCGCCCAGATCGAGCGATTCGCCATCGGCAACGGTGACGAACCGATCTTCGGCGATTTGCAACAGGTCGATCAGCATCGGCTTGGCCTTGGCGGTGGTCACTACCTTGGCCTCGGGGTAGCGCTCGAGAATCAGGGGAATGGTGCCGGAGTGATCCTGTTCGGCGTGGTGCGATACCAGGTAATCGATTTTTTTCACATCCGCCAGTTGGGCGAGCAGGATGTGGGCCATGGCTGGATCGACGGTGTCCAGCAAGGCGGTCTTGTGATCTCCTTGCACCAGGTACACGTTGTAGGACGTTCCGTCGGGCAGAGGGATCAGGGAGTCGAAGAGACGCCGATCCCAGTCGACGGCGCCGAGCCAGTGCACGCGATGGTGCAGTTTTCTTTTGTCCATGATGGTTCCTTGGTCGGGGCGGGTAGAAAAAGAAAGCACCGTGAGCCAGCTTTTCCAATGGCCGGCCTACGGCAGGACAATGAACTCATCATATTGAAGCATGCCGGGCTGCAGGAGTCAAGGCAACCCAAGTTGCGCCCTGGTGAATGCCGGTAAGCGTTGACCAGTATCGGTGGAAGAATAATACAAAGGCAACGTGTTTGAATTGACTTAAGTCAAGGACAAGCAATGATGAGGCTGCTTGAGTGTCGATAGCCGGATAAGAGGAGGATGAAAGAATGAGCTCGCAATGGAAAACAGAAGAATACCCGATTGATATCAGCGAGGCCGATATCGTTGAAGCGATGCGTGATGTCGAGGGTTATATCGACATCAGTCCCGGCGATTTTCGTGAGCTATTTCTCTATGCCTATCGGCACGCCGTGCAACGCTTGACGAAAAAGCGGACTGCCGGTGACATCATGAGTCGTCAGGTGATCTGTCTCGAGGCTGGCATGGATCTTCAACAGGCGGCGGTCCTACTCGCTGAGAAAACACTATCGGGCGCCCCGGTCGTCGACGCGAGCGGGGTGTTGATCGGGGTGGTGTCGGAAAAGGACTTTCTGGTGCGCATGGGGGTGGGGGCGAAACCGACCTTCATGGGAATTATTTCCGGTTGCCTCACAGGCCGGGGCTGCCTGGTCTGTGCGCTACGCAATCACCGGATCGATGAGATCATGAACAGCCCGCCGATCTGTGCCGGTCCGGACATCAGTGTGGCCGGTATTGCAGACCTGTTTGCCAAGCACCGGATCAACCGCTTGCCGATCGTAGATGCGCAAAAACGGCCGATCGGGATCGTCACTCGGACCGATCTGGTTAGTTGTCACTGCCTTGCCGTTCCTGGTGGAAGATCATGAAGTACTTCGGCAAAATGCGGGGCAACGGGCAGAGTCGGCCGCTCGTCAGTCTGTCTGAGATCGGGTGGTCTTGGCTGGGCAGTTTCCTCGGCATTGCCGCTGTGGCAATGATTCACTACCAGCTGCTCGCTCAAAGCGATCTGCTGCTGTTAATCGGCTCTTTCGGCGCTTCGGCAGTGCTCATTTACGGGGCTGTGCGCAGCCCGCTGGCACAGCCGCGCAACCTGGTAGGCGGCCATGTACTGTCGGCGATCATCGGCGTCAGCGCCTTTTTGCTGCTCGGGCACTATCCATTTCTAGCAGCGGCCCTGGCGGTGTCGCTGGCCATAGCGGTGATGCACTGGACCAAGACCCTGCATCCGCCCGGTGGTGCCACCGCCTTGATCGCCGTTCTCGGCGGCGATGGCATTCACAGTCTTGGCTATCTTTATGTCGTGGTGCCGGTGGCGGCTGGCTCGTTGATCATGCTGGCGATTGCTCTGCTGATCAATAATCTCCCGAAGACGAGGCGTTATCCGGAATTCTGGTGGTAGGCCGGCTCCCTCGGACGGCGAGGCAGGGCCGGGGAGCAGCCGGATGGGTGGACGGTTGCTCCCCTTTGCCTGGTTGACCGATCAGACCCCCGCCTGGCCGACCCCGCGTTTTTTGCTGCGTTCGATTGACTGCAACGCCAGGTAGCGTTCCCCGAATTTTTTCAGGTTGTCCTGTTCATTGTCGAACTGGTCGTAATGGCGCTCTTCGTCGACGACCAAGTCCTCGAACAGCTTCTTTGATACCGAATCGGCGTTGGCGCTGCACTCGTTGGCCCACAGGTTGTAATCCCGGGCGCTGTCCAATTCCATCTGGCGGGCCATTTCCAGCATCTTGTCGACCTCCTGAACCCGCTTGATGTCGCTCGAAGCCTTCATCTCCACATCGCCGCCAAGAAAGAGAACACGTTCAGCGAGACGCTCCACATGAATCATCTCCTCGATGGCGGTTTGTTTGAAGAGGGCGGCCAGCAGATCGTACCCCTGGTCGTCACAATGAAAGTGAAAATACATGTACTGGTGCAGGGCCGTAATCTCTTCAGCCACCGCGCGGTTAAGTAGTTCGATGCTTTTCTCGTGCATGATCGGACTTCCTCCTCTGATGATGGTGCTGGCCGCCGGGTTCTTGTTCTGGGCAACCGATAAATAATGAGAACGGTATGTCTGTATTACCGTGCTTTCCCCCGAGCGGCAACAAGATCACGGTGGTTCTGATCAACTTGTCGACACCGGCCAGCGATTATCGCAACGCTCGGTGGGCGTCTATCAGCAGGGCTTTCAGCTCTTTTGGATGCAACCCGGTAGCGGTTTTTACCTGCTTAAAATCGTACGCTTTCACCCTGTCGGCGGTAGTGCCCGGTACCCACGACGACCCCTGGCCGAGGTCGCGGTAGCGGTTGCGGGCAAAGTCGCGCATGGCCCAACCGCGCAGCAGCTGGTAGAGCCAGATGGTCATCGGTAGGTTGATGGCTCCGGGGCTCTGATCCCAGGAGGGCAGATCGGGCCATAACGCGTCGGGCCGCTCGTGACCGGTCCGGTTCTTCATTTCGTGCCGCAGACGGCCATCTATCTCCGCGAGCAAGGGGGACTGCTCTTTTTGCAACAGGGGCAGAACCTGTAGGTGCTCGGTAAAGTGAGCAGGCTGTGAAGCGCCGATACTGATGGTGCAGACCCCCGGATGGCTCAGGCAGTAAAGGTCGTTGAACAGCATCGGCGACAGGGGAGCGCAGCACCGAACCAATGTCGAGCTCGGCGCAAAGAGACGGCCACCCTTGTCGGTGGGGCTGATGATAAAGACCCCCAGATCCTTTGATGCGGCTAACTCGATGGCCGGTCGGTTCACGTCGAGGATGTAGTACCAGTGGACGTTGAGATAATCGAAACCACCGTCTTCGTCGTGCGCAAGTGCCTGGAGGATCACCTCGAGGGGGGCGTGTCCGGAAAAGCCGATGAAATCGATCAAGCCGCGTTCCTGCAAGCGGCGAGCCGCCGCCAGGCAACCGTCTTTCCGACAGGCGTACCAGAGCGAGCGGAAATCGTTGATGCCGTGCAGCGCCAGGAGGTCGAGTCGTTGCACCTGCAGGCGTTGCAGTGAGAGACGGACCTTGGCTGCGAATTCTTCCGGGTCGGCGCAGGGGACCACCTTGGTCTGCAGCAGGTAATCGTTGCGGGGTATGCGCGGCAGGATGGCTCCCAGCTGCCGCTCCGAGGAGCCGTAACCGTGTGCCGTTTCGATATGGGTGATGCCGTGGCTCAGAGCGGTTTCCACCAGGACGGCCAGGTGGCGTTGGGCCTCTGCGGGGACCGGCTTTTCCGGGGTGTCGGGCCAGGCGTACATGCTGCGCATGCAGCCGAAGCTGAGCACCGGCATGTTCAGGCCGGTCCGGCCGAAGCGTCGATAGATCATCGGGCTGTTCGGTTCCATGGGGTGGTGGTAATTTCTCTGAGGTTGCTTATCATGTAGTCATCTTTCTGCGGTTTCCGGAAACTCTTTGGAGAAAGGCTACTATCACTTCACCATAAGTGCAAGGGAGGCGACCATGGATATCATCACCATTCCCTGTCTTTACGATAACTACAGCTATCTGCTGATCGACAGCGAGCAGCGCCAGGCAGCAGTGGTGGACCCGGGCGAAGCCTGGCCGGTGCTGCGCGAAATTCAGGGCCGTGACCTGCAGTTGGCTGCCGTGCTTTGTACCCATCACCATCATGACCATGTGGGCGGGATCGACGATCTGCTCGATCAATTCCCGGCTGCCCGCGTGTTTGGTTTTCATGCCGATGCCCCGCGCATCAGCCAGTTGACCGACTCACTTCAAGACGGGGAGGAGCTTGCCGTTTGCGGGCAGCCGTGCACCGTGCTGCATACTCCCGGTCACACCACGAATTCCATCGTGTATCGCTGCGGGGATGATCTCTTTGTCGGCGATACGCTGTTCGGTGCCGGGTGCGGGCGATTGTTTGAGGGAACGGCGGAGCAACTCGCCGCCTCTTTGGCCCGTATCGTTGCCTGCGGTCCCCAGGCGCGAGTCCATTTTGGTCACGAATATACCATGCAGAACCTGCGATTCGCCTCCCAGATGGAACCGGGCAACGAACAGGTTGTCGAGCGTATGCAGCGGGTGGCGGAAATGCGACAGGTGGGCAGGCCGTCGACACCATCGACGGTGGCCGAGGAACTGGCGACCAATCCGTTCCTGCGCGTCGATGCCGAGGAGATCATTGCCACTTTGAGAGAACAGCACGGGGTGGCCGACCATTCACCGCTGGCGGTATTTCGATCATTGCGCCAGCTGCGCAACGAATTTTCCTGATCGCCCGGCGACCGCACGAGAACGGTTGACCGGCCGGCCGAAATCGGCTAGACCTCTCGGCACGATAGAGGCGGACCAAGGCCTTGCCCTTGACAGGCTGCAAAGACGGTTACGTAGCACCATTGACAGACCTTCATAAGGAGGAAGTATGAAGCGGTTGGCTCTTGTTGCCGGGATCTGGTTCCTACTGGTTGGTACCGGTGTCGCCGGACCGTATCTGATCTCCGTCAACCAGTTTGTTGAACACCCCGCGCTGGACGCCGTCCTGCGCGGTTTGCAGGACGATCTGCAGGAGCATGGTGTCGCCGCAGACTTCAAGGTGCACAACGCCCAGGCCAATATGGGGACGGCGGTACAGATCGGCCAGCAGATGATCGGCGAGCGGGCCGATCTGCTTGTGGCCATCGCCACCCCGTCGGCGCAGGCCACCGTGCAGGCGCTACGCAAGGCGCCGAAAGATGTGCAACGGCCGCTGCTATTCACGGCGGTCACCGATCCGGTGGCAGCAGGACTGGTTGCTGCCTTTGATCGCCCGGGCGACCAGGTAACCGGCGTCTCCGATCTGCTGCCTCTGGCCGAACACCTGCAGATGATTGTCACCTACCGTCCGCAGCTCAAGCGGCTCGGTGTCCTCTACAACGCCGGTGAGGCCAATTCCAAGGCCACGCTTGCCGCCTTGCAGAGACTGGCTGAGCAGAACGGGGTCACGATTGTGGAGGCGACGGCCGCCAAGACGGCCGATGTCCATGCTGCGGCTAAGAGCCTGGTGGGCAGATGCGATGCGGTTTTCATCCCCACCGACAACACCATCGTCTCGGCCCTGGAGTCGGTGCTCAAAGTAGGGGGTGAAAACCGCTTACCGATCTTCGCCGCGGATGTGGACTCGGTGGCCCGCGGGGCGGTAGCCGCGATGGGATTCGATTATTATCAGCACGGGCGGCAGACGGGCGCCATGGCCCGCAAGATCTTGGCCGGCACGAAACCATCGGCGTTGCCGGTTGAGTACCAGCAGGAGCTGCAGCTGCATATCAACCTCAAGGCAGCCGAGGCGATGGGGGCCCCGGCGCCGCCGCAGCTGATCGACCGGGCCGCCAAGCTCTATCACTAACGGGGATGGGCCTGGCATGACCATGTCTGCGGCGCTCGGCGCTCTTGAACAGGGTCTGGTCTCCGGCATCATGGTGGTGGGTGTCTATCTGACCTTTCGCATTCTCGATTTTCCCGATCTCACCGTAGACGGCAGCCTGCCGCTCGGCGCCGCAATCTCCGCCGTGGCCATAACCGGTGGTGTAGCACCGTATGGAGCCTTGTTTCTGGCCGCCGCCGGCGGGTTCTTGGCCGGCGCGGTGACGGCCGTGCTCAATACCAAATTCAAGATTCTTCACCTGCTGGCTTCGATCCTGACCATGATCGCGCTCTATTCCATCAACATCAGGATCATGGGTGGGCCGAACATCGCCTTGATCGGTTCCAGCACCGTCTTCGATCCGCTCATCGGCCTCGGCGTACCCGGCCATCTGGCAGGTCTGGTCGTCTATGCGCTGTTCGCGGTGGCAGTAGCCGGGGCGCTCATCTGGTTTTTGAAAACCGCCTTCGGCCAGACGTTGCTGGCCACCGGGGATAATCCACAGATGATCACCAGCCTCGGCGTCAATACGCACCTGGTGATCATTGTCGGCGTCGGTCTGTCCAACGCGCTGGTGGCCCTGAGCGGCGCCCTGGTGGCTCAGAATCAGGGGGCGGCCGACGTGGGCATGGGGATCGGTACGATTATCGCCGGGCTGGCTTCGGTGATCATCGGCGAGACGATCTTCGGTGCCTCGACCGTCGTTCGGGCGGTGATAGCCGCGCTGCTTGGATCGGTGCTCTACCGGTTTGCCATCGCTCTGGCCTTGTCCCTTGATTTTCGAGGTTTTTCGTTCAGTCCCAGTGATCTCAACCTGATTACCGCGCTGCTGGTCATCGGTGCGCTGGTGGCGCCGCAACTCAGAGAAAAGGCGAGACGACGGTGATCGAGCTCCAGGGATGCAGCAAGGAATTCAACCGGGGCGGGGTGAATCAGGTCCGAGCCCTCGACGATCTCAGTATCCGCATCGAGGACAGCGACTTCGTCACGGTGATCGGGTCCAACGGGGCTGGCAAATCGACGTTGCTCAATGCCATTGCCGGGACCTTTCGAGTCGATTCCGGCTCCATCGTCATCAACGGTCAGGAGGTGACCCGGTGGCCGGAGTATCGGCGGGCCCGCCTGATAGCGAGGGTGTTTCAGGATCCTCTGCTGGGGACCTGCCCCTCCGCCACCATCGAGCAGAATCTGGCCCTGGCCTTGCGCCGCGGTCAACGACGCGGGCTCGGTCCCGGGGTGCGGACGCGGGACCGGCAACGGTTTCGAGAAGCCCTGCAGCCGATCGGGCTCGGCCTGGAGGAGCGGTTGCAGGATCGGGCCGGGCTTCTATCCGGAGGACAGCGGCAGGCATTGACCATGGTGATGGCGACGCTGGTGCGGCCTGACGTCCTGCTCCTGGATGAGCATAGCGCGGCGCTGGATCCGAAAACGGCCCAGCAGATTCTCGCTTTGACGGCCCGGATCATCGACCGCCAACGGTTGACCGCCCTGATGGTGACCCATAACATGCGGCATGCGCTGGCCTTGGGCAACCGACTGATTATGCTCCATCAGGGAAGAATTATCCTCGACGTCTGCGGGGATGAGAAACGCCGGCTCGAGGTGGCCGACCTGCTGGAGCGGTTCTACCGCATTCAGGGCGAGGAACTGGCCAACGATTCCATGCTGCTGGCCTGAGTGGTCAACCCGTGAATGGCGTCCTCCTCCATTCCAGATCAGGAGCCTGCCTGCTCTCATGGTGCGGTGAATAGCTCCCGCACGGTGGCCGGGATGGCACCTTTCGCGGTCAGCGTCCCGTCCGGAGAAACACGGTAGATGCCGAACCATTCCTCCGGATCTTCCGGTTGGTGGGCCGCCGAATCGGTGGGGGTCTCTCCGCTCTTCCACCATTCATCGATAAATTCAAAAAAGGCCAGGCCGAAAATCTTCTCCCGGCCACGGGCGGTTCGAATATCCTGCCAGATTGAACGGTAGGTCTTCGCCACATCGTCGATATCATGGCCGCCAAAGCCGGGCACCCACGGCTTCGGGGCGATCGGCGAGGTGGATAGGCCGACCTGGGTGACCAGGATCGGTCGGGTGGTTTCCGCCGCCAGTTGCTCCAGATACCCCTGGTACGCAGAACCGGTTACCGATCCCGGAGGAG
Organism: Desulfofustis sp.; assembly: GCA_030604345.1. The sequence goes on from JAUVWB010000017.1 coordinate 10,355, forward strand.
ACGTCCGGACACCGCGAGCGTAGGTATAGATGTTCAGGCAGATGAGGTCACCCATGTCGGGGACCAGGATGTCCGCCTCGCTCACCTCCAGGTCGGGACGGTCGGCAATTGGCCCGATGTGGGTCCAGCTGGTGTGGCAGTAGAGGTGCCGTTGGCCGTAGCGGCTCAACTCATAGGCCATCGCCTCGTCGACCAGTTTGGCCATGGCCACCTCCGCGGCGGTACGCCCGGTGACCACCAGATGGCTGCCGTGATAGTCTTTCACATCCGGGTGGCGGGCATTGGTGGAGGTAACGGCGGCGGCCTGCAACTCGTCGCCGATGGAGAAGAGGAGCAGACGGTCGGGACGTCCCACCCGGTAGGTGTGATCGATGACCTCCTTGATATCGGCCAGGGTCTTGGCCTGGTAGGCGGGGTCGAGCAGGTCTTCCTGGTACGGCCAGATCCAGACATCCTGACCGTAGATCAGGTCGGAATGGTCGAGGGCGGTAAAGAATTCGGGGGGCATCAGTCGGGGAAACACATGCAGATAAGTGGCGCCAAGCCCGGTGATCATCTCCAGGTGCTTGGCGTAGCGCCCGTCATTGCCCGGAGCGGCCCCGTAAATCGGCGTCTCGCCCGGCAGAAAGGGTGAATACCCGATGCCACGCAAAAACAGATCGGCCCCAGGCCGGTCCTGATCGATCAAGGTTGTTCCCCGGACGACAAAACGGATCGGTGACGGGGTGGTCGGTTTGATGATGGCGGTTTTGGCCGGTCCAGCGGTTGGCTTCAGCAGCAACCAGCCGACCATGGCCAGGCAAATGAGCAGCAACGACGGTTTTGCAGATACCATGATTCTCTGTTGCCCGCGGCGGGTTAGAAACGTAAGAGGTGTTGCCAGTCCAGGTCCTGAAAGGTGTGGTGGAGCAGATGATCGTCCTCGACAACCTGCGTCTCCAGGTTGGCAAAGGTTGCTTCTGCGGCAGGAATCACCAGCGACGGCGGGGTCACCGTATCGTGGCGGCCGATTACCAGCAGCGTTTCCATGGCCAGCTTGCTGGGCGGTGACCGGTACTCTTTGAAATGCAAGGCCGGGGCCAGCAAAATGAGCCGCTTACACCGTTCCGGTTGGTCTTTGGCCAGGCAGGTTGCCATCAGTCCGCCGAAACTCGAGCCGACGATGACCAGTTCGCTTTCATCGGCGACAATGCGATTGAGCCGTTCCAACCGCTCAGTGAGAGAACCGTCGAAATCGGGACGGAGCATATCGGGGAATCGTTCGGCAAAAAAGCGTCCTTTCGTGCCAAATCCGGAAGAGTCGAGACCATGGAGAAAGAGTCTTTTCACGTGCACCTCGTGAGCTGAAAACCTCAAACATCGAAGGATCACCAGGGCGGAGGTTTTACCCGGCGTATCTCTTCAGCGACGCCGGTGGCCTTCTTTTACCCGCCGTCGCTTATGGCGGCTTGTTCAACAGGAAGCAGTATGCGCAGGAGACCAGGAAAGCTCACCGTTGTAAAGGAGAAAAAGCTGAAGGGTTCCGATTGCCTGGGGGCTCGGGGAGGGGCGGCAGGCCCCGACGACGATACGAGGAACGTTGAAGCAGCTTTCGGTTGGCGGTGGTGGTGCGAAAATTCGTTTCGGTGAAGGCCTTGACCTGTTAATATCGCCTGCACATGGTAGCTATTGTCTCGTTACTATTCGGCCCGTTTAGACAACGGTAATATTTTTCTTCAGGAGTCACACCCCATGAGCGACGAGCGGGAACATGTGGAACTACGGCTGGTTGCTCATGCCTCTTCGGTCGAGTTGCGAGGACGGCAGTCGGTGCGCACCACGTTCAAGCTGCCGCCCCGCTGCATCGATGCCCTGAGCCTGCTGGCCGGTCAGTTGGGCATCAAGCAGAAGTCGATCGTCGATCATTTGGTGGACGACACCCAAACACTGCAAGCGTTGGCTCAAGAGGCGGTGCGGCGCCAGGATGCAGAAGGCCATCGGGTTGCCAAGACCTATGTCATTTCCCGGCGGACCCTGGAAAGCCTCGAGCAGGTGTCGAAACGCTTTCAGACCCCGCGGGACGCCTTGATTGAATCCTCCATCGAACGCATTATCCCGCTGCTTCGGGAAGAGAAACGAAAACATGAGCAGCGTAAACAATTACGTGATAGGTTGCAGCGGCTGTTGCAGGAAAGTCGGGAGCTGTTGAAAAAGGCTGACGAGGTGCTGGAGAGTGACGATCCGGCGGCGGGACATGTTGCCCACATGGTGCGGATGGTCGAGTCCGGATGTGCCGAGGTGGAGCAAATTATCGAGAAGGGCAAGCGCTTGGAAGACTTTTAAACGATGCCCTGGTGGTAGTGAGCGGCGAGGCAGATTGCCCTACGGTTTTCTGGCTATCTGGTAATACCAGTTGGTTGTCCTTGCTTTATTGCCGCTCATGCACTAATATGCTGGTGATATTATCCCCTATAGCACCAAGTATACCTTGATTTTCC
>JAUVWB010000016.1 GCA_030604345.1 Desulfofustis sp.
AGTTTTTCAGTTTTTGTTCAAGCTGCTGCGATAACTTGAGGTAGACGTCCTTACCCACTTTTTCCGCCACCGGTTCGCTGCGCGCCAGCAAGGAAAGCGGGGGTAGTTTCCATTCCCCTTTGGCCACCGGCTGTGCCCGGAACTCGGGATCCTGCTCGGTGGAGCCAGTCTGGCGCGGCGTCTCCTTGACCATCGGACCGGTGGTCTGAACACGGATTTCCGGCTCCCGTTCCGCGGGCTTTTTAACCGGTGCGCGTCGCTGCCGCCGGTCGGTCCCGGCTATAGCCCGGCTGCTCTGCAAAACCCAGGCGGGCACACGCAGCAACCACCGGCCAGCCACCAGAAGCGCCTGACCGGCCAGGCAAAGTGCCCGATAGGGGGAGAATCGTACTGCCAGCATCAACGAAATCAAGAGGAGCAGAAGCATCAGCAGTACCGTTCCGGTACCACCCAGAACGGATATGGCCAGGTGATATACGGTCCGGCCGAGAAATCCCCCTGCTGTAAGCAGGGTTTCGTCATAGAGGGCAAGAGAAGACAACAATCCACAACAGGCAATGACCGCACCGCTGACCCCGAGCGTCACCTGGGGCAACCGCTGAAACGTCATGGTCGGACTGAAAAACATCAACGAGGCTCCCGCCAGCAAAGCGGTCAGCAGATAGGCACCCCAGCCGGTGAAGCCGAGCAGCACCTGAGCAATGACATGGCCGACTTCGCCGCACCAATTACCCGTTGTGGAGATCTGTGCAGAAAACAAACTGAGAAAGAGAAAGGTCGTGACAAAGAGACCGAAGACACCGACGAATTCCTGCCTGAAGCCGGGGTTGTTTTTATCTTGTGCGGTCGCCATAGGACGAAATACTCACCACGTTAACAGAGTTGAGCGGGAAAAGCCGGCACCAGTCCGACGCCGTGACCGTCCTCCATCGCTGGTGGGCAGGATCAACGATAGCAACACTGATGGCTGGCACCTGGTTACAGGTCTACCTGCAATGGCAGGAAATTGCAAGAGAAGTCCTGCCCTTCGAGCAATGCTTTTAGCCAGAAAGGCAAATTGGGAGCAGACAGCAAAACCGGTTATTCTGCCGCCACTCTCCGCTGCTGGACGGCATCGAGCACGCCGTTGATGAAAGAAGGGGAATCGTCGCTGCCGAATCGTTTGGCTATCTCCACCGCTTCGTTGATTGCCACTTGAGGCGGGACATCGGCTTGATAGATCAGCTCGAAAATACCCACACGCAGAAGATTACGGTCGGTGCCGGCAATGCGTTCCAAGCGCCAATTGGTGGCATTCTGTCTGATTATCGAGTCGATATCCTGTTTGTGTGTGAGCACGCCGCGCACCAGCTCCAGCGCATACGACCGGGATTTTCTGCTTACCTGGTAGAAGGTGCAGAAACGGGTGAAACGGTCGTCCAATGCATCGCCGGCCACGCTTTCCGGCATGCCGCCGAAATCGTCCTGAAAAAGAAATTGCAGGGCCGCTTCACGCGCTTTCCTTCGTGTACCCATGACCGCCGATCACCTATGAGAAAAGCCGCACCCGTTGCCCGGGATACGGCTCCGAATTCAGTTGTGGGATTTCTGTTATTATAACGATTGCAACAAGTTGGCCATCTCAATGGCAGCCACCGCCACCTCGCCGCCCTTGTTGCCGGCCTTGGTTCCGGCACGTTCGATGGCCTGTTCGATGGTCTCGGTGGTCAGAACACCGAACAGGACCGGCACGCCGGTCTCCAGGCCGGCCTGGGCGGCACCTTTGGAAACCTCGTTGACCACCACATCGAAATGAGGCGTCGCACCACGGATGACCGCGCCCAGACAGATGACCGCATCGTAGGAGCCGGTCAGCGCCAGTTTTTTTGCCACCAGAGGGATTTCAAAGGCCCCCGGAACCCGAACCACGGTGATGTTCCCGTCCTCTGCTCCGGAACGGCGCAGGCTGTCCAATGCCCCTTCCAGCAGCCGTTCGGCGATAAAGGAATTGAAACGTGAGACGACAATACCGAATCTCTTGCCATCCGCCTTCAGGTTGCCTTCGATAGATCGTATCATTACTGCCTGTTCCTCTTTTTGTGAACCGATTGCCGGCCGCTATTTGACCTGGATCAGGTGCCCCATGCGATCCCGCTTGCACAACAGATATTCCTTATTGTCCTTTCCGGGAGTCATTTCGATGGGCACACGATCCACCACTTCGATGCCATACCCTTCGAGACCGACGATCTTTTTCGGATTGTTGGTCATCATCGCCATCTTGGTGACCCCCAGGTCCCGCAAGATCTGGGCACCGATGCCGTAATCGCGCAGATCAGCCTTGAAGCCCAGTTTCAGGTTGGCCTCGACGGTATCCACGCCTTCCTCGTCCTGGAGCTTGTAGGCCCTGATCTTGTTAATCAGACCAATCCCACGCCCCTCCTGGCGCATGTAGAGCACGATGCCGCTGCCTTCCTTGTCGATCATCCGCATCGCCGCTTCCAATTGACCGCCACAGTCGCAGCGGGAGGATCCGAAGACATCGCCGGTCAGACACTCCGAATGAACCCGGACCAAGACCCGGGAATCGGGGTGGATCTCTCCTTTTACCAGGGCGATATGCTCCAGGTCGTCCACGTCGTTCTGGTAGACGATGGCGGTAAATTCTCCGGCATGCTCGGTCGGTATCCGAGCCTCAGCCACGCGGTGTACCAGCTTATCCCGGTGCAACCGGTAGGCGACCAGATCGGCGATGGTGGCGATCTTGAGATCATGCTTCTGGGCAAACAGCTCCAGGTCGGGCATACGGGCCATGGTGCCGTCGTCCTTCATGATTTCACAGATCACCCCGGCAGTGCGCAGGCCGGCCAGGCGGGCGAGATCGACGGAGCCCTCGGTTTGCCCGGTGCGGACCAGGACGCCGCCGTCCTTGGCCCGCAGCGGAAAGATGTGGCCCGGGCTGACGATATCGTGCGGCGTGGCGTTGACCGCCACGGCGGCCTGAATGGTGCGGGCCCGATCGGCTGCTGAGATGCCGGTCGTCACACCGGTTCGCGCCTCGATACTGACGGTGAAACCGGTTCCGTACGGCGACTGGTTATTGACCACCATCATCGGGAGACGCAGCTGCTCGACTATGTCCCCGCTCAAGGTCAGGCAGATCAACCCCCGACCGTGCGTGGCCATGAAATTCACCGCCTCGGCCGTTACCGCCTCGGCGGCCATACAGAGATCTCCTTCATTCTCGCGATCCTCGTCATCCACAAGAATGATCATCTTGCCGGCCCGAATATCCTTTATCACCTCTTCAATGGGACTGACTGCCATAACCTCTCACACCTGTTCTGCTTGTTTCGCAAGCTTATAAAAAACCCTTCTCGGCAAGAAACGACGGACTGATGCCCGATCCTACCGACGGACCGCTCCGACCCTGGAGCAATTTCTCCACGTACTTGCCGATAACCTCGACCTCGACATTGACGGTGCCCCCGACCCTCAAGCTACCCAGCGTGGTCGCCTGCATCGTGTGCGGGATGATGGAGACGGAGAAGCGCCCCGGCCCACACTGGTTGACAGTCAAACTGATACCGTCGATGGCTATGGAACCTTTTTCGATTATATACCGATCCAACTCACGCGGCACGGAAAAACTCAGAATGGTAAAATCCCCCTGCCGCCTCGTTTCTGCTAGCCTGCCGAGACAATCCACATGACCGGAGACCAGATGACCGCCGAGCCTGTCGGAAAGCCGCAAGGCCCGCTCCAGGTTGACAAGATTCCCCATCGCCAGGTGGGCAAGGGTCGTCCGCGACAAGGTTTCCGGAGATATGTCGGCGGAGAATCGATGGGGGCCGATCTCGTAGGCGGTGAGGCAGACCCCGTTGACCGCCACCGATTCGCCTTCCTCCGGATCGGACAAAACGAATGAGGTGCGAAAATCGCAGGACACGCCGCCTCCGGCCGACCGTCGGCCGATAATCGTCCCTGTGCCCTGGATGATCCCGGTGAACATTTGTCACTCAACCTGCGCCGCCAGTTCGTTGGCCCGCCGACGCAGGGCCTCGGCTATGTTGCTGTGCCCGAAATTGGCATGGATCGAGGCGGCGGTGCGCAACGCATCGGCAGCCCTTCCCGGCTCTTTGGCAAGGATATAGATATCAGCCATCTGCTCGAGTATTTCCACCGATCCCTTCGGGTTATTGTTTCGCTGGTAACTGTCGAGCAGGTCCAAACACTGATCCAGAGCCGCCCGGTAATCCCCCTTGCCTTTGTGTACCTCCACAAACTGACGAGACAGGGTCAGCAGACTCATGCCATCGCCCTGTTCCTGGCAGATATCCCAGGCGCGCCGGTAATGAAGCACCGCTTTGTCGTACTGCTTCTGCTGCAGACAGACATGCCCCAGTTGGTTGGACGCGTTGGCGATGCCGGCTTGATCACCGGCTTGTTCAAAACCGCGCAACGCATTGTGCAGCGACACCGCCGCCATGGTTGCTTCACCGCGCTCCACGTAACCGCGACCTTCTTCGAAATCCAGTTGCGCCTGGCTTTTGTTCTCTTTCTGCTCCGCGCCGGTTGCCGGTGCGATCGTATCGATTGGTTGAATCGGATTGCTCATGCGTTTCCTTTCTGTATCTGCTGAATCTTTTCCACCGCTTTGGCCGCCTGCTCAGCCACCGTGGTCGGGACAGGGGTCCCGTCTTCCCAGATGACCAGCCCGGCCTGATCGTTGTGCAGGCCGAGCAGTTGCATGCTCGCCTCCGTGGCTCCCAACCGCCCGAGCAACCGGGCCGCCTGCCCGCGAACTTCGGCCTGTTCGTGCTGCAGCATCGGGAATAACCCGTAAAACGGGAGCTTCCGCACCAGATCGGGACGTTTTCCGGCAATTTCCCCCAGCGCCCAGATCGCCTGAACCCTGGTGGATTCGTTGCCAATGAACCCCGGCAGGTACTGGGTGAAGGCACCAAAGATATCAGGCCGAGCGGCAACCACGGCGCCAATGGTTTCAATCATGCCCCAAGGTGTTGCCGCCGAATCGTATCCTGCCTCGAACATCCGGTGCAGCAATTCTGAAACCTGTCCCGGGTCGCGGGTTGCCACCCGGGACGAAACCCGACCGATCAACATCGCCGTCCTCCAGCGATTGTCGGAATCACCGTCATAGAGGAGTCGCTGCACCAGACGCAACGCCTTGCGATCGTCCAGACACAACGCCACCAGCCCATCCTCGTCGCCGATTTCGGCCAAATGGCGAACCAGTTTCTTATCGGCCCGACGACGCTCTCGGTCTGCTTTCGGCAGTGGTTCCTCAGGGGGGGCGGAGAAACCGGTTGCCGCCGAGACGGTGGCGACGGTCTCGTCCGTTTTTTGTCGCAAGCGTTCGGCGATCTCCGATATCTCACGGTGAAGACGAACAAAATAGAGAACCCCGCGAACCGACCGCCCCTCCATGGTGCCGGCGGTAATGACCTGATGGGTCTGTTCGTCGTAATTCTCTATTCGACCGGTCAGATAATCTTCCTCGGGCAGCAACTCCCAGGCCAGGTCGCTATTGTCGCCGCAGGCATAGACCAAGGTTTCAACCAGTGCCGCACCGATATTATGCCCCGTCGGATCACATGAATAGACGGCGCCGCATTGACACCTGCCCACGTTGAATTCAGTCATCTTACGGTTCGGCAGGTCGGCAGCGGGCGCCACGGTTTGACCGCAGAAAGGGCACCACGGCTTTTTAACCACCAGTTTATGCATCATCGGAGTACTCTCTTATCGTCCGACTCGAAGGTGATCATGCCAGCTTTTCCTGCAATCTGGCAACAAAATTCGGGTCGACCGAATAGCCGAGTTCCCGGGCTTTTTCCATGTGTTTCTGCGCCTCGGCATACCGTTCGCTGAAATAGAGGGCAACCGCCAGGTTGTTATGGGCCAGCGGCGATTCGCTGTCGAGTTCGAGACCTTTTTGCGCCGCCTCCAGGGCTCGCTCGTCGTCCCCTTTCATGGTCAGCACCGATGTCAAATTGAGCCATACCGTTGCCAACTTGGCGTCAATGCTGATGGCTTTCCGGTAATGCTCGATGGCGATATCGAGTTCGCTGTTCTGCTGGGCGATCAACCCGAGGTTGGCATACGCCTGGGCGGCTCGGGGATTGACCGACAACGCCTTTTTGTTGAGATCTTCAGCGATTTTCAGCTGGCCCTGGCCGAAGTAGATGGCGCCCAGATTGATCATGCTCTCGGTGGATTGGGGGTCGAGTTCGATCGCCTTGCGCAGGCAGGCAATCGCCTCGTCGATGCGACCGGCCTTCATGTAGACTAGTCCGAGATGGTGTTGCGCCATGACGTTTTCCGGAAATTCGGCAACCGTCTTTTCCATTTCGGCGATAACCGCCGCCAAATCTTCTTTCAACTGCTCTGCCATAGATATCCCTCACCAGGAATGGTATTTGATTCGATGGGTTCGACCGGTGGGTACCACGTCAAAACTCCCGAAAGCCGCGGCCGTCTCCCCGCATCTCGACACGTTCTCACGCCTCTGCCGACACATGCGATCGACCTCGATCAGGGTAGAACCTGACGGAATTTCCTTCGACGGTCGCAACCGTTTTGAACAAACTGACGTGGTGGCACAAACTTTTGCGGCAACAATATAGACACTTGCCGACCACTTTCAAGGACAAAACGATAAACAATGGAAAATCGAGCCATTAACGCTGACCATCAAACTCGGCAGCACAACCTGCCGAGATATTCTTGCCGCTGGTACGTAAAATCCGCTGGGCTTCGACCACATCCCGACCAATCTGCTCGGCCAGTTCCCGGATACCGGAAAACTTTTTTTCATCACGTATAAATGCCAGCAAGTTGAGGCGTATTGGCTTTCCGTAAATATCCTCTTTAAAATCAAAGATATGGGTTTCGGCAACCAACTGCCCTTCGGCGAAAGTGGGGTTATAACCGATATTGAGGACGCCGCCGTAGCAGCGACCACCACAGATCACCTGGGTGGCGTACACGCCGATCCTGGGGATCAAATCTTCCTGGTTGACCTGGAGATTGGCGGTCGGATATCCGATCTCCCTGCCGCCCCGGCGTTTTCCCACCTGGACCTCGCCGCGGATCTGATAGGGCCGCCCCAGCAGCCGGCAGGCCTCCTCCATTCGACCGTCGCTGACCAGTTCCCTGATTTTTGTTGAACTGACCAGCATCCCGTCTTGATAATGCGGTGGCACCACGGTGACCGGAAAGCCGTTCTCTCTACCCTTCTCCTTGAGGAACTCGGTATTGCCGCTACGGCCCTTACCGAAGGCATAATCATAGCCAACCACCAATTCGGTCATACCGATGGTATCAAGCAGAATCCGCTGAACGAATTGTTCGGCGCTGGTGGCGGCGAACTCCTTGTCGAACGGAATGATGACCAGCACGTCGATCCCGGCCCGCTCAATCTGCTCGATTTTCTGGTCGATGGTCGAGATCAGCTTGATGCCATCCGGACGCAGCACGCGCAGCGGATGGGGGTCGAACGTGACCACCACGCTGCAACCGCCGTTACGAACGGCACGTTGCACCACTTCGCTGAACAATTGTTGATGACCGAGATGAACCCCGTCGAAGTTGCCTATGGTAACGCATGGTTGCACAAACGGCTCGGTTATTTCCCGGAGGTGACGTATAATTTTCATATCCTGTCCCGGCGGTGGCAATCGGAGCCGGCCCTCGATCCGCTTCCGGCAGTCCGTCGCCCGATCCAGCCGATAGAGCGATGGTTTTCGGGGCTACGGAAACCGGGGGGCCGGCCATTTTCAGCAACCGTTTAAGAAAGTCTTGACAAATGCAGGTCCAGCAAGCATATTCACCAACACTAATGCCGAAGTGGCGGAATTGGTAGACGCGCTAGGTTCAGGGTCTAGTGGGGGTTTCCCCGTGGAAGTTCGAGTCTTCTCTTCGGCACCAGAAACGGATGAAAGCTTGCAATCGGTGCGGTTGCAAGCTTTTTTCGTTTCTGCCTGCAGCCCACCCGCCCGCCAACCGTCCGTTCCCACACCGGGCGCATCTCTGCCGCCTTTTTTTTCGCAGGAGGCTCGGCGGCAATCGACGAGCCGTTCAAGTAGCCCAAAATAGCGCCTTTGTAAAGGTTTTTCCGACCCCTCCGACCATCGGCTGTAATGCTCCGCCACAGCACGATCCTCTCCTGCCGCCGACCTCGGACACACATGACACATTGTCGTGATTCCACGAAAATATCAAAATGCCTGTCATCAACTATGCTTGACTGGCAAATAAAAAACTCTTATTGTTCGGCCAACCGTATTCCCGCCAGGACCTCACCAGTCAGGCCCCGGGGGTATCGGCCGCTTGGCGCGACAGGCTTCCTGCATTGACGCCGGGTGCCGATAGAGGGGGAAGCAGTACACGGCAAGGTAGCCGTTTACGTACACGTTAATTCTGGACCACAGTATACTCGTTTCTCATCACAACAAGGAGTGAAGCATGCTCGAATTGAACAAAGGCGCCGACATCCTGGCAACGGTCGGTGGTATCACCGGCTTGCAGGAGGCCAACGACCTGCTGGAGCACGTATTGGACGATGCCAACCGGCGCAAACTCCAACCGATCACCAACGGCGATGCACTGATCAAGATTGCCAATGCCATTCGTATTTGTGAACCTGATTCGGTATTCATTAATTCAGGCAGTCAGGATGACGTCCAATGGATTCGTGAGCATGCCCTGCTTAAAGGGGAAGAAAAGAAACTGGCCAAGCCCGGGCACACCATTCACTTCGACCTGCCCCAGGACCAGGCACGATTGGTTAATCAAACGTGTTATATCATCAACGAAGAAGAGAAGATCAGCTCGCTGGCCAAATCCCTGCTCCGCCAGGATGCGATCGACTATGTGCGCCAGTACGTGGTCGGCATTATGCGGGGCATGACCATGATGATCGGATTCTACAGTCGCGGCCCCGTCGGTGCCGAAGCGGCCGTACCGGCCATCGAGATGTCTTCCTCCGCGTATGTTCTCCATTCTGCCGAACTACTGTATCGAAACTGTTACGACCAATTCGACAGCGAGGCGCGTCGCGCCACCATCTTCTTCACCAACCTGCATTCGCAAGGGAAAAATCGTCCGGAGGATGTGCCTCACGCCCGTATCCTCATGGATCGGAGCTGGTTGACCACCTTTTCCACCTATTGCACCTATGCCGGCAACACCTTGCTGATGAAAAAAGGCAACCACCGCTTCTGCGTCGATTATGCCACCTATTACAAGAAAGAAGAGCAGTTGTCCGAGCATATGTTCATAACCGGGCTCAACGGACCCGGCGGACGCAAGACCTTTTTCGCCGGTGCTGCGCCTTCCGGCTGCGGCAAGACGACCACGGCCATGGTCGGAACCGATTTTATCGGTGACGACCTGGCCCAGATCTGGATCGCCGCAGATGGCACCATCCGTGCCATCAACCCGGAAAAAGGTATCTTCGGAATCGTCGAAGACGTGAACCGGGAAGGTGACCCCTTCCTGATGGATTGCCTGCGCGGCGACGGCACCGAGGTCATCTGGTCCAACGTCCTGATCGACGACCAGGGTGTCCCCCACTGGGTCGGCAACGGTGAACCAGTACCGCCCCGGGGGATCAACTTCCAGGGTGAGTGGTTCCCCGGCAAGACCGACGCCAACGGTAAACCGGTACCCATGTCGCACAAAAATTCGCGCTGTACCCTGCAAGCCTCGGCCATCGCCAACCACAACACCGTTGCGGCGGAGGATCCTGCCGGCGTCCCGATCAAGGTCTTCACCTATTCGGGCCGGGACAGCGACACCATGCCACCGGTCTGGGCGGCCCGCTCCATGGACGAAGGCGTGGTGATCGGCGCATCTATCGTCTCCCAGGCCACCGCCACCGAGGTCGGCGTCTCCGGCGTCAGACGGCAACCGTGGGCCAACGCCCCGTTTATCCCCGGTTCTCTGGCCGATTATATGGCCGCCCAATTCGCATTCTTCAATTCCGCAAAAATTTCAGCCGACGGCCGCCCGGTGCTGGCCGGACTCAATTACTTCCTCACCCATGAGAACCGTGGCGGCGAAGGCTCCGGGCTGCTGGGCGAGAAACGGGATGTCAAGGCCTGGCTCGGCTGGCTGGAGCGCTTCGCCAACGGCGACGTCACCGGCATCGAGACCCCCATCGGCCACCTGCCCCATTACGAGGATCTCAAGGAGTTGTTCGCCGGCATCGGCAAACACTATCCCCGCTCCTTGTACGACCAACAGTTTCCCCTCTATATCGACAACATCATCCATCGCATCGATCTCCAGACCGAGGCCTACGGCAAGGAGGAGAACATCCCGCCCCGGCTGTTCGAGATCTATCGACGACAAAAGGCCGAACTGACAGCACTCAAGGAAACCCACGGACCGATCGTCACTCCGGAGCAGCTCCTTTCGTAACCATCCGACACTCGCAGGCCGCGATACCATGGGCTTGTATCGCGGCTTGCTCTTTCCGGCCGATCCATCCGGCCGCGCCCCCTGACAAAGCCTCTGCTGTGCAGTATCATAGAGACATGGACCAGGCAAACCAGCAGACCGAAGGCGACGTAACGGTCGTCAGCAGCTCCGATCAAGAGCTGATCAACTCCTGCACCCTCGTCTTGACGGCGGTCGGTATCGAATACCAGATCAGCGCAGCTATAGATGGGTCTCAAACCATTGTCGTTCCAGCCGCCGCCGCGGCCACGGCCACCTGCCACCTGGACAAATACTTTGAGGAGAATCGTTACTGGCCGCCTGCCCCGGTCACCCCCGCCACCGTCACCTCCCAGCGACCGCCCACATCAATGGTGATTGGCGCTCTCGCGCTATTCTATCTGATCACCGGTCCATGGCAGCCCGAGTCGAAATGGTTCGCCGCCGGCGCCGGTGATGCCTCGGCCATTCTCCATGAGGGGCAGTGGTACCGGCTGGTCACCGCCCTCACGCTCCACGCGGACTTCGCCCATCTGGCCGGCAACTGCCTGATCGGGGGTATTGTCCTGCATTACTTCCTGCAAATCCACGGCACCGGACTGGGCCTCCTGGCAGTCTTGCTCTCGGCCGTGGTGGGCAACTATCTCAATGTTCAGCTCCATGGCGGCAACCACCTTTTTGTCGGCTATTCCACCGCCGTTTTCAGCACCATCGGCATGCTCTCGGCACACCAGATGCGCATCCGCCGTCCACCCTTCACCACCCGGCTCGTCCTGCCCCTGCTGGCCGGTGCCGGATTGCTGGCCATGCTCGGCAGCAGCGGTCAGCGCACCGATCTCGGCGCCCACCTCTTCGGCCTGTTGGCCGGTATCGGCGTCGGCCTCCTGCTGACCATGGGCCCGTTGCCGCGGCTCAGGGAATCTCCCTTTGCTCAGACGGTGGCGCTGCTGACCACCATCTCGGTGCTGCTTCTCTGCTGGAACCTGGCCCTTCGACCAACGACTCTCTGAACCGGCAAAAGCGGCCCTCTGCCGTTCCAGCTATGCCGACTTTGCTTGTCTATTGGTTGATTTTCGATTACCCTTACCCTTGATTTACCATCGACACTACCTACGTTTATCACACGAATTGCATGATTACCGCCGACCGATTCGTTCCGGCACCGCCATCGTTTCCAGATGACGGTGCCGGAACGAACCGGTCGGTTTGTTTCGACTATCCGGCCGATCGGGATGTTCCGGGATAGTTGTCAGAAAACCAGCAGACATACAGGAGACGTTTCATGTCCAACCACGATCAACAACCTCCCTGGGGCCGCAAGAAACGCCCACAGACGCCAGAGGAGATTATCGCCCAGCTGATCAAAAAGCTGCAGGACTTCTTTTCCGAGAGCAAAAAACCACGCTCCGGAGGCGAGGACAACGCCCCCCGAGGCCCAGTCAACCCCTTCTCCATCATCGGCAAGGTGCTCATTCTCGCCTTGATCGTGTTGGTGCTACAAGGCGCCTATCAATCGTTCTACAAAGTGGACCCCAACGAAGTGGGCGTGGTGCTGCGCTTCGGTGAATATCACCGGACCACCGAACCGGGTCTGCATCTCAAGATCCCGTATCTGGAACACCTCTTCAAGGTCAACGTCCGGCAGATCCAGAAACTGGAGTTCGGGTTCCGGACCTCCCCGAGCGGGCAACGGTCCACCTTCGAAAGCCGTGCCTACGACATGGAATCGCTGATGCTCACCGCCGACACCAACGTCATCAACGTCGCCTGGATCGTGCAATACCGGGTCAAGGACCCGATCAACTACCTGTTCAAGGTGCAGGACGTGAAACAGGCGGTATTCGACCTCTCAGAGAGCGTCACCCGACGGATCGTCGGCAACATGGACTTCGACTACGTACTGAGCAACCGTGATCTGCTCGCTGCTCAAGTCCGTGCAGAACTGCAGCAGCAGGTGGATGACCTGGAGACCGGCGTCGAGTTGGTGGCCGTCCAGTTCCAGGACATCAACCCGCCCGATCCGGTCAAACCGGCCTTCAACGAAGTCAACGAGGCCGACCAGGATATGAAACGACTGGTCAACGAGGCTGAAGAGCAATACAACCGGGTCATCCCGGCGGCCCGCGGCAATGCTCTGAAGATCGTCGAAGAGGCACACGGTTACGCCCGGGAGCGAATCAATAACGCCGAAGGTGAGACCGCACGTTTTCTCGACATCCTCGCCGAATACCGTGGTGCGCCCGACGTCACCCGTCAGCGGATGTATCTGGAAACGTTGCAGACGGTGCTGCCCTCCGTGGATACCATCTATGTGATCGACGAAGGCCAGCAGGGCCCTTTGCCGCTGCTCAATCTCAGTGGCGCCGCCAAACCGGCCCCTGCCCAGAACGGCCAATAATCACCATCGAGCCAAGGACAAGACCATGAAACAAATCGCCAATTTTCTCCTGATCGGCCTGGTGCTGCTCGGTATAATCGTTGTCTACGACGGCTTTTTCATCGTTGAAGAAGGACGCCAGGTGATG
>JAUVWB010000254.1 GCA_030604345.1 Desulfofustis sp.
ATCACCGCCAATGCCGACACAGGTGGTTTGCCCGAGTTGTTGCCCGGTTAGTTGGTGGACGACTTCGTAGGTGAGGGTTCCGGATCGGGAGACAACCCCAAAAGGGCCGCCGGGACGGTGGATGGCACCGGGCATTATGCCGATTTTGCAGGCTCCGGGGGTGATGATGCCTGGACAGTTCGGACCGATCAGCCGCGTCTCTTTACCGGCGAGGTAATTTTTAACCTTCAGCATGTCCATGACCGGAATGCCTTCGGTAATACAGACGATGAGCTTCAGCCCGGCGTCCACGGCTTCCAGGATGGCATCGGCAGCGAAGGGCGGGGGTACGAAGATCAGCGAGGTGTCGGGAGCCACCGCCTGGCAGGCCTCGGTAACCGAGTTGAAGACCGGGACGTCGTCGACACGTTGTCCGCCCTTACCTGGGGTGACTCCGCCGACCACTTGAGTGCCGTAGGCGATGCACTGTCTGGTATGGAACTGTCCTTCCTGGCCGGTGATTCCTTGTACGATGACACGGGTGTTGTGGTTGACGAAAATAGCCATGGGTGTCGTGTATGTTTGAAGTTAACGGGTCAAAGTCGATGTCGTAAATGGCTTCATGCCGTTTCGGGCGCTCCGGTCAAGAGAGGTGCTGAACTCTGCGGCCACCTTTTCAGCGATTGGCAATGGCGGCAACCTTGGCGGCGGCATCGGTTAAATCGACGGCATTGATCAACTCGAAGCCCGATTCGGCCAGGATACGCCTGCCTTCGTCGACGTTGGTCCCTTCCATCCGTACCACCACCGGAACTCGCAGGCCAATCGCCCGGGCCGCCTGAACCACGCCCTGGGCGAGGATGTCGCAGCGAAGGATGCCACCGAAGATGTTGATGAATATCCCTTTCACATGGGGATCGCTGAGGATGATGCGAAAGCCGTTCTCCACTTTTTCGGCGGTGGCGCCGCCGCCCACATCGAGAAAATTGGCCGGTTCTGCTCCCGCCTGCTTGATCAGATCCATGGTCGCCATGGCCAGGCCGGCACCATTCACCATGTTGCCGACGGTACCTTCGAGCTTGATGTAATTGAGATCAAAACGGGAGGCCTCCAGTTCCTGTGGGTCTTCCTCCAGGGGATCGCGCATGGCGGCGATGTCGGGATGGCGAAACAGGCTGTTGGCATCGATATCGATCTTGGCGTCGAGCGCCACCAGGCTTTCGCCGCTGGTCACGATCAATGGGTTGATTTCCACCAGGGAACAGTCGTATTCGACAAACAGTCGGTAGAGACTGGCCAGCAAGACCCCGAATTGTTTGGCCGGAGGACCGCTGAGTCCCAGAGCAACGACGATCTGCCTGGTGTGATAAGGTTTCTGGCCTAGCAGGGGATTGATGCAGATTTTGGTGATTCGCTCCGGATTCCTGGCCGCGACTTCTTCTATTTCCATGCCTCCATCAGGGCTGGCGATGATCGTTATCGTCGCATCGTCACGGTTGACGATGAGGCTGAGATAGAGTTCCCGAGCGATGGAGACGCCGCTCTCCACGAGTACCTTATTGACGCGCTTCCCGGTTCCTCCGGTCTGTTGGGTAACCAGTTCCATCCCCAGGATGGCATCGGCAGCCGCAACCGCATCGTCGGCGCTTTTAGCCAGACGAACACCGCCACCCTTTCCACGGCCGCCGGCGTGAACTTGGGCCTTGACGGCAACGGGCAGTCCGAGAGAAGCGACAGCGTCCGGGACGGCGGCTGATGCTTCGCAAACGACACCGTCGGGCACGGGAATGGTGTATGTTCTGAACAACTCCTTGGCCTGATATTCATGGATTTTCATGAGAATCTTCCCTGGACGCATTAGATCAATAGCATCGGCAGCAGTTCGAGTCGCTGCGCAAACGCCGGTTCACCGTCGCTTTTAGCAATGCCGGCCGCAAATGTCAACAGGCGGCTGGCGCTCCATGCCCTCGAGCCGCTCCGCACCGTGCTGCGTCACGGGGTGGCCGATGGAATCAGCGGGAACGTCTGATCCCCATGTCTTTCAGCGTTTCGCTGATTTCCTCGAGAATGGCCGGGTCGTCGATGGTGGAAGGTGCCCGATACTGCTTCCCGGCAGCTATGGAACGCATGGTGCCGCGCAGGATTTTCCCGGACCGGGTCTTGGGCAACCGAGCGACAGCTGATGATTCGCGGAAACAGGCGATAGCCCCGATTTTGTCGCGCACCATCTTGACCAGTTCCGCCTTGATTTCGTCCACATCGCGCTCGACACCGGATTTGAGCACGAAGAGGCCGACCGGTACCTGCCCCTTGATCGGATCTTCGGTGCCGATGACGGCGCATTCTGCGATATCCGGGTGGGTGGCAATGACTTCCTCCATGGCGCCGGTGGACAGCCGATGGCCGGCCACGTTGATGACATCGTCCATCCTGCCCATGACAAAAATATAGCCGTCTTCGTCAATATAGCCGCCATCGCTGGTCTCGTAATAGCCGGGAAAAGTAGACATGTACGATTGCACGAAACGTTCGTCGTTGCGCCACAGGGTGACCAGCGTGCCGGGGGGGAGGGGCAGTTTGACGACGATATTGCCTTCGGTATTGGGGCCGACCTCTTTACCGGCGCCGTCGACGATCCGTACATCGTAGCCGGGGGCTGCTTTGGTCGGAGAGCCGGGCTTGATCGGCAGTTCTTGGATGCCGCGGCAATTGGCGGCGATGGCCCACCCCGTTTCGGTCTGCCACCAATGGTCGATGACCGGCACCTTGAGCAGTTTGGAGGCCCAGTGGTAGGTGTCGGGGTCGAGTCGTTCGCCGGCCAGGTAGAGCGCCTCGAAGCAGGAGAGGTCGTAAGTGGCGATGAAGGTGCCGTTCGGGTCCTCTTTTTTGATGGCGCGAAAAGCGGTGGGCGCGGTGAACAGTGATTTGACCCGATGTTGCGCAATCACCCGCCAGAACGCGCCGGCGTCAGGAGTGCCGATCGGTTTGCCCTCGTAAAGGACGGTGGTGGCGCCTTTGAGCAGCGGCCCGTAGACGATGTACGAGTGGCCGACCACCCAGCCGACGTCGGAGGCTGACCAGAAGACATCGCCTTGATCGATGTTGTAAATGGCCTTCATGGTCCACAGCAAAGCCACCGCGTGGCCACCGTTATCGCGCAGGACTCCCTTGGGCATGCCGGTTGTACCCGAGGTGTAGAGGATATAGAGCGGATCGGTGGCGGCGACCGGAACACAATCGACGGCCGGGGCGTTGACGAGCACCTCGTTCCAGTCTAAATCTCTACCAGGGTGCAGCTCGGCATGTATGAAGGGGCGCTGGAGAACAACACAGTGTTTAAATTTATGATCGGCGATACCGGCGGCCTCGTCGACGATCGGTTTGTAGGCCAGCGTTTTTTTGCCCTCGATGGCGCCGGAGGCGGTCAAGAGGATCTTTGGTTGGGCATGGTTGATCCGGACCGCCAGCTCGTTGGCGGCAAAGCCGCCGAAGACCACGGAATGAACGGCACCGAT
>JAUVWB010000403.1 GCA_030604345.1 Desulfofustis sp.
CCCAAATCGTTGTGGGACGAACGGATCAGGATCGGCCGAACGGACGGGGTGGCGGCGCTGATGCCGGCCACGCTGGAGCGCTGGTTCACGCCGTCTTTCCGCCAGACGGGGGATCCCCGGCTGGCCAAGGTGCGGGAGATGATTCTCGGTACCCCGTTGGCCGGCTATGTGGGCTGCGCCGAGGCGATTCGGGATATGGATATCTGCGAACGGATCGGATCGATCACCAAACCGACCCTGGTCCTGGTGGGTGAGGACGACCCGGCCTGCCCGCTCTCTTCAGCGCAGGTGCTGCATGAACGGATCGGCGGCTCGCGCCTGGTGATCATCCCGGCCGCCGCCCACCTGCCCAACATCGAGCAGACCGAGGCCTTCAATCGGGAATTGCGCTTGTTTTTACGGCAGGTAGCCGAAAGGAAAGGAAGGCGCTGATCGAAGCCGGTACTGCGTCTTCGGTGGCGGTCATCGTGGCGGTTGTGTCGGTGCCATGGGGCAGGGCATCGGTACCATGACACCGACACAAGGTGTTGAGGTTATTTGTCAAGCTGGACGCTCTCCGGAACGGCACGGGTGATGGTGTCGTAGACGGGCGAGTAGGTCGGCCCGAGTTTGACCAGTTCTTCAAGTTTTTCCGGGGGGGCGTCGGCATCGATCTTGACGAACATCCGGATCTGTTTGTAACCGCGCGGTACGTCATCGCGAATTCCCAGAAACCCCTGGAGATCCAGATCTCCTTCCAACCTTGATTCCATGGCGTTGATGGTGATGCCCCGAGCGGCGGCGTGATAGACGATGGACGTGGTCACGCAGGCGGCCAGGGCGGTGAGGACGTATTCCACCGGGTTCGGGCCATGGTCCTCGCCGAGCAGGACCGGCGGCTCATCGGCATCCAGCGTGAACGGTTCGGGCCGCTGGTGATCCTGCTGAGTGCCGTAGAAGTTCTGAATGGTGGTGCGGTTATGCCCACCGCCCATCCAGGTGTTGTTGGCCCTGAAACGAAACGTTGCCACCACCGGTGCCCGTTTGACGGTGTCGATGGTTCCGTACAATTTGTCGACGTCGACGCCATTGACCATGTTGCTGCTGACTTGTGCCTGTTGCATTGTCGTATCCTCCATGCTGGATGATGAAGTGTTTGGTGCTGTGTCCCGCTGTTTCGGCGGGGGCTTGCCCTTGCTTCTACAGGAACTGTGCCAAGGCGTGGAAAAATTAATTTCCCATTGATAACGATGTGATAGAAGTTATTTGTGGGGCCCCCGCAAATAACGAACTATCGTCAATCGCGAATTTTCGCGAGTGGTGCTGACGACATTTCGTGACTGGTGGTGGGATTTTTGGCGTGGTGGATCGGAGCGTCGGGGTCGTGCCGGGGAAAAGTCGTTTCCTTGCCTACCAGGCGGCGCCGGAACGATCAGTGCGGACGGCGGATGCGCAGCGCTTTCAACCGTGATTGCAGCGTCGAAGGCGGGATGCCGAGCAATCGCGCGGCGCCGTGCTCGCCGGCTATCTTCCAGTGGCATCGGTGCAGGGCCTGGAGCAGGTTGTCCCGTTCCAGCTGTTGCAGCTGGGCGATGGTCATGATCGAACCGGTGGGGTCGTCTGGTGGCGTTGTCCGGTCCGGCTGGGTTGGAGTGCCCGTGGTGTGCGGCAGGGCCTGGTCGAGAATGAGCCTGCCGTGTTGGGCGGTGATGACGGCACGTTCAATGACATTTTGCAGCTCCCGCACGTTGCCTGGCCACTCGTAGGCGCGCAACCGCTGCAGGATGTCGTCGGAGAGGGGGGCGAGCCGTTTGCCCATGCGAGCGGCAAAGGAGGCGGCGAAGGAGGTGGCGAGCAGGTCGATGTCGGCTCCGCGCTCGCGCAAGGGCGGGATGGTGATCGGGAAGACGCTCAGCCGGTAATAGAGATCTCGGCGAAAGGCGCCGTGCTCGATCCGTTCCAAG
>JAUVWB010000268.1 GCA_030604345.1 Desulfofustis sp.
CAAAGCGACCCTCAACGAACTGTTCGCCACAATACTCACGATTCCCCCGCCAGGCCGAGTCGACGGTGGCGATATCCTGGTCCTGCCGGAAGTGGTAGTGATCGGCCTCTCCGGGCGCACCGACCGGACCGGAGCCGGGGCACTGGCCGATTGCCTTGCCACCCTCGGCCTCCACAGCGAATTGGCCCGTACCCCACCGGGCGGGCTGCATTTCAAGAGCGAATGTTCGCTTGTAGACGAAGAAACCGTGCTGGTCACCCACCGCCTGGCTTCATTGACCGCCTTTGCGAGGATGCGCCGTCTGGTGGTCCCTGAAGGGGAAGAACCGGCAGCTAACGTCCTGCGCGTCAACCATCTCCTGCTGGCCAGCGCCGACTATCCCCGCACGCTCGATCTGCTCGACCGACACGGCAGCACCGTCGTTCCCCTGCAGACGAGCGAAATTGAGAAAATCGATGCCGGGCTCACCTGCATGTCGCTGCGCTGGTACCGCTGACCCCCGTTTGTTTCCCGAGGAATCACCCATGGACACCGAAACTGCCAAGACCTTTTTCAGCCGCGACCGTTACGCCGCTCTCAGCGGCATCGAGATCCTAGAGGCGGCACCGGGCTTCTGCCGGACCTGCCTGCGAGTAGAAGAAAAACACCTGAATGCGGCGGGAGTGGTTCAGGGTGGGGCGATCTTCACGCTGACCGACCTGGCCTTCGCGGTGGCCTCCAACAGCCATGGTCAGCTGGCCTTGGCGGTCAACGTCAACATCTCTTTCCTGGCCGCCGGCACATGCGGCGAGACCCTTATCGCCACCGCCACCGAAGTGGGAAATCCCAGACGGATCGGCGCCTATGATGTCCTGGTCACCAACGACCGGAACGACGTGGTGGCCCGCTTCAACGGCATCGTCTATCGCAAAAAAGAGCTGCTGCCGCTTGCCCGAGAAGAACCCGCAAGCAATCAACCGTAGCGAGGACGATTATCGTGGCTGACCGCGGCATGCAGGGCAACGCTTCCGGTGACGAACCGGTCTTCACCGGCTCCGATCGCAAACCGGCAGCCCTCCGGGGTCTGCTGGACAGCGACCGTCACGTCCCGGACCGACAACGGGATTTCTCTCTGAAAGGCCAGGCTGATCCCGGCCACGGTGGTCTTTGGTCCATGATAGCGGTAGATCGCCGTCTCCAGGTATTGCAGTATGACCGCGTTGTTCACATGGCCGTTGACGTCGTAATCGGAGATCCGGGTGGCAACGGTGAGCTGGTAATCGGGGCGGTCCGGAGCGGGAAAAAGCAGCTCTTCGATGGCACCGTCGACCGCCTGGTCGGGGACCAGACCGTACCTGGCCTCATAGCTGTCCGGCACCCGGGTCGGCCGCCCTTTGCGCGTATCAAGATAGACCCAAAGCGTTGAGGCGGCAATGACCGGCCGGCCGTGGCGTTCAATGACGAACTCGCGAAAACCCTTGAAGCGTCTGACGCCTCTCGACCAGGTGGTGACCGTTATCGTTTCGTCCAGCAGCGGGAGCTCATCGATCCGGACCACGGCACGACTCAGCACCCAGGTGCGTCCCGATTCAAGCAGCTCATGCAACGATAACCCGACGCGCTGAGTATGCCATACGGCCATTTCCTGAAAGATGCTGAACAGCGCGTCCAGACGGAGTTTCCGATCCGTGGCGACGTCGCTGACCGGTACCGTTTGCGCTCTCTCAATCTTCATGATATGGGCCTAGCCATTGTTTTGATCCCTGAATATCCTCATCGCCACCGCTTGAGCGCCGGAGTGCACGGCAGTGCCGCCGGATGATAGTCGGGCAGGCAGCACAGGCTGACTCGTGACCGAACGAATGGTCACCACCTCAATACTCAACGCCTTCCCGGGCGGCCACGCCATCGTTGAAGTAATGCTTGATTTCTTTCATCTCGGTAACGAGATCGGCGGCGGCGACCAGTTCCGGCGGTGCGTAACGACCGGTGACGACGACCTCGGTAGCCTGGTGGCGGGCCCGGATCGCCTCGAGCAGTTCCTCGACCGTGAACAATCGGTAATGAAGGGCGATAGCGGCCTCGTCAAGAATCACCAAGCCATATTCGCCCGACCTTAGAACCGCCTGGATCTCGGCCAATCCTTGGCGGGCGACATCGATGTCCGCCTGCTCCGGCTCCTTGACGATGAAGCAGCCACGCCCATACTGTCTGACGGTGATAGGTGGGAGCCATTGCTCAACGGCTTTGATCTCCGAATAGGCTCTCCCCTTGACGAACTGGGCAAAGAACACCTTTTTGCCGGCGCCGACCGCTCGCAGGGCCAAACCGAAAGCGGCCGTCGTCTTCCCCTTGCCATTACCGGTATAGAGTTGCAGATAGCTTTTCATGGATCCCCCACCTCACCGGCTTCGATTGTCTCCAAACTCGGCAACCCGCATGGTCAGCCGCCGGGCCGCCGGAACCCGATGCCCCTTGCGGGACATCCTCGACCATAGCTCCGTAAGCCATCAGTTGCCGAGGTACCGCTCCCACTCCCGCGGGGTCACATGGGTTCGGTGCTCCTCCCAGTCGGCGGTCTTCAATGCCATATAACTGTCGTATATCCTTTTTCCCAGGACTTCCGGCAGGAATTTACTGCGCTCCGCCTCAACCAGCGCCTCGAACAGGGATTTCGGCAGCAGCCGTTGATCCCAGATCCGGTGATTTTTCATGTATCCGTAGGCGCTGCCGCGATCAGGGCGGCCACAATCGAGCTTTTCTTCGATCCCGCGCAGTCCCATGGCGATCAGCGTGGCCATCTGCAGATAGGGGTTTCCGCACGGGTCGGGATTGCGCAACTCGATGCGGGTGCTCTGGGGGTTCACCGCGTAAGGGATACGGACCATGGAGCTGCGGTTTTTCAGCCCCCAGCCACGAATCACCGGCGCTTCCCGCTCGACCACATAGGCTTTGTAGGAATTAAAGGTCGAGGCCATGACCAACGAGGTTTCCCGCCCATATTTGATGATCCCGCCGATGAACTGCCGAGCCGTGGTGCTCAAGCCGTATTCCTGGTCGGCATCGTAGAACACGTTGTTCCCCTCCAGATCGGACATGGACAGATGGATGTGAAAGGCGCTGCGGTTCTGGTTGTCGAACGGTTTCGGCATGAAGGTGGCATAGTAGCCGAATTCACGAGCCACCTGATGGGTAATGTGATTGAAGATGACCGTGCGGTCGGCGGCGTCGAGCGGCCGGGTCGGCACCAGATTGATCTCATGTTGCGATGGGGTCACTTCATGGTGGGCCTTCTCGAATTCGATGCCGCATTGGGCAAGAATGGCGATGATCCGGTTGCGCACCCGCTCTCCTTTATCATGCGGGGTGGCAACGAAATAACCGGCTTCATCGGAATGCTTTTTTTCGCCGAAC
>JAUVWB010000107.1 GCA_030604345.1 Desulfofustis sp.
GACATCGGCATCAAACGGATAGTCGTGCTGGCAAATCGAGTCCGTGACGACGAGGATGAGCGGTTGATCCGCTCAGCCTTACCCGACTTTGAGGTCATCGGATTCGTGCCGGAGGATGACGAGGTGGTGCAGGCCGATCGTCAGGGGCGCCGACCTTATGAGCGGATTGCTGAGGCCCCGGCGGAACTGCACCAAACGGCGGCGCGTCTGCTGGCGTTGCGTCCCTGAACGATCACGTCAGGTCGGCGAATTGCCCGTTGGTCAAACGCTGCAGGTCAGCCGGGCGCAGCTCGATGTCCAGGCCCCGGCGGCCGCCGCTGACATAGATCGTCTGGTGGTCGGTCGCGGTCTTATCGATGAGCGTCGGTAACCGTTTTTTCTGGCCCAGCGGGCTGATCCCTCCAAGCACGTAACCGGTCGATTTCTCGGCCACCGCCTTGTCTGCCAGCTCGGCCTTCTTCGTTCCACAGGCGGCTGCCGCCCGTTTCAGGTTAAGCAGTTCCGAAACGGGCAACACCGCCACCGCCAGCCTCCCGTTGTCCAGCTGGATCACCAGGGTCTTGAACACCCGGGCCGGTTCGAGCCGCAATGCCTCGGCGGCCTCCATGCCAAACGACGGGTGGTTCGGGTCATGCTGATACTGGTGGATGGTGAAAGGGATCTTCTGTTTCTTTGCTTCGTTGATTGCCGGTGTCATGGTTCGTTTCCCGTGCCGAGACTGGTCCACAGCAGCCTGACGATGGTGAGAAAGACGATGCTCAGGTAGATCGGCCTGATTACTCGGGCGCCGTTTCGAATGGCCAGCGAAGAGCCGATACGCCCGCCGATCAACTGTCCGGCAGCCATGGTCAAGCCGATCGAATAGACCACGTTGCCGCCGCCGATAAACATCGCCAGCGCCACGATGTTGCTGACGAAGTTCATTATCTTGGTGACCCCGGTCGCTTTTATCATGTTGAATCCAAGCAGCACCATCAGCGCGAAGGCCCAGAACGAACCGGTACCGGGACCGAAGAAGCCGTCGTAAAAGCCCAACCCGAAACCGAACAGGATGAAAAACGGAGTCTCCTGCATGCGCGCGGTGCGGTCCATATACCCGAGGCGGCGGGAGAACAGGGTATAGAGGAAGACCAGAAAAAGCAGGAGCGGTATCAGCGGTTCGATGATGCTTGCATCCAGCACCTGGACGAGCAGAGCGCCGGCGCCGGCGCCGATCAGCGTGGAAACCACGCCGGTACGGCACTGCCTGAGCTCTACCTGGCGTTTGCGGATGAAGTTGTACGAGGCGGACAGGGCCCCGAACGTTCCCTGTAATTTGTTGGTTCCCAGCGCCATCTGCGGCGGCAGGCCGATGAACAGCAGGGCCGGCAGTGCGATCAACCCGCCGCCTCCGGCGATGGCGTCGACCATCCCGGAAATCAAACCAACGCAAAACAACAGGGCGACCAGCTCACTGGTGAGATCTATGAACTCCATGGCCTCGAGAACCCGTTGACTCTCCTTCTCCACCACCACCCATGCGGCGGTGACTGGCCGGCCCACGGTATCTCCGCCCGGCGCACGTGGTTCTGCTTACTCCATGAACCAGTCGGCGGCAACGGAATTCTCCGCAGCGCAATTAATTACCGGGCCATCATGCTGCGGTGCCCATGTCGTAGCGCGGTAACGGCTTCGTTGCCGCCTCAGTCTTCGATGTTGAAACGGGCGATTTCCTTTTGTCCCGGCAGATACTCGCCAATCGGAACCAGTTTCTTGTTGCTTTTGACGCAGTCGATGATCTTTTTCCAGAGGGCATCAAGGTCTTTGGCTTCCTGCGGGTTTTCCGGTTTCAGTTCCACCAGGGACTTGTCGATCGTGATCTTCATGGGTTCTCCTTGGCAATGGTATGCGGGGAGTTGCGAAAAGGACCATCCGGTTTTCCCGGTGATGTCCTAAATCAATAACGCATTCTTGCCAAAATTCCAGTACTCTTTTGCGACCGTTCGCCGGGGCCGGCGACGATCCAGAAAAAAGAAGTGACAAGTGTGATTTGCGCATTACTTTGCAAACAGGTTGAGCAAACCGGAAGATCCGTAACTTCACCACAGGATAGTCGTAATGGGAGTGTTTACCGCCAACGCGCTGCCGGTTCTGGTCGGCAGTATGCCGCACAAAAGCCATCGACAAGCTGTCGAGCTCATTTTTTCCGCCACGCCGAGTATCCCCATCTGGCCGCAATTGCCCGCCAACCGTGTAGAGGGAATGCTGCTCCAATTTCTACCCGGCATGCCGGGCGTGACCGAACGGGGCGGCAAGGTCTTCATCGATACGGCCGCACCGGATTTCGAAGCGCAGTTCCTCCATTTTTTCGAGCACTATCTGGCTGTGGATGAAGGAGCGGTAGAACTCGATCAGTCACGTTTTGCCATGACACCAGCCGAGGCGGCCGGCTTCTTCACGTTTCTTGAGGAGGCGCGCCTGCACCGGGCCACCAGCATTGCGCTCAAGGGCCAAATTACCGGCCCGATAACCTTTTGCACCGGCCTGGTGGACCAGGATGGCCGAGCCATTTTCTATAACGAGCAACTTCGGGATGCGGCCGTAAAACACCTGGCTCTCAAGGCCCGCTGGCAGACGAGGAAGATGGGGCAAGTCAAGGAACGCCCCCTGGTCTTCTTTGATGAGCCGGGGTTGGCGGGGT
Organism: Desulfofustis sp.; assembly: GCA_030604345.1. Next base: position 2,681 of record JAUVWB010000107.1, read on the forward strand.
TCGGGTCATCGGCCTTTATCACCATCACCCCGGCTGACATCGCCACCTGTTTTGCCGAGGTGATAGCAGCGGTGCATGCTGAGGGTGGCCTGGCCGGCGTGCATGTCTGCGCCAACACCGAATGGCCGGTGATCTTCGATACGGCGATGGATATCGTCAATTACGATGCCTACTCCTATTTCGACCGGCTGCTGTTATATCCCGGTCACCTGGTTTCGTTCCTGCAACGGGGCGGTATTCTCGCCTCCGGGATCGTTCCTACCGCTGCCGAGCACCTGGCGGGGGAGACGGCAGAATCGCTGGCCGACAAGTGGTTCGCGCAGGCCGGCGAGCTGGAGCGTTTAGGTCTCGATCCCCGCACGATTTTCGCCCAGACGCTGATCACCCCCAGTTGCGGTACCGGTACCCTTTCCGAGCCGTTGGCGGAAAAGGTTCTGAGCTTGACCGCTCAGGTCTCGACCCTGATCAGGGACAAGATGGGGGTGTCTGAGAGGCCGGGGTGAAAAGAGAGCTAACCATCCACCACGGAGCGGAAGACTCGATTCGGTGCAGCGAGGTCATTGTTGTTCCCGGGCGAGCCGTGACCGAGCCGGGCTATATCAGGGTACTGGGTGGTGCTTCCGGCGGGCCGGACAAGCATGCCGTCAATGCCTTGGCTCAGACCGCCTGCTACCGCTATCAGGACGATGACCTGACGGTGGCCGAGTTGGCCGGGCCCTGCCGGATAGAAGGCCAGGCTATCACCGAGGAGTTGGACGAAGGGATGATCATTTACCGGCAGATCGACGGCACGGTCGGGGCTGCCGCTCACGCCGGCCTCAATCTGCGGAAAATGCTGGAGGCCGCGCATCGCTATTGCACCCGCTGGGTGCGTCTCGACCTATGAACCATCACCAAGACACACGCCTTCACCCGCGTCAGCGGGTTACCGTTTTTCAACAACAAGGCAGCGGCGAGCGCAAGATTGCCGGGGTCCGTCGTTACGGCAGCGATATCATCGATCTGCAGGTGATTTCCATCGACCAGGACCTGCCGGCGATCATCGACGACAGCGGCGCGTTTCTGCCGGAGCGGATCGACGCTGATCTGGTCCTCGATTTCCTCAAACACTACGATCTTTCTCAGGATCTGGCTGAACGGTGCGCCCGCCAAGGGATCCCTGTTGTCGTCTCCGGGAAGAAAAGCCTCAATCAGTGGTCGTTGACGCCGCCCACCTGATGCGGACTACCAAGGCAGGATTGTCTTGGACCATACGGGCAACGGTTTGGCGCCCCGGAATTTGTGGTTGAGCTCGAGGCGGAGCGGATCGTGGCCGTCCAGGTGGTGCGTGGGGCCCCGTGTGGGGCCACCTGGGAAGCGGTCGAAAAGCTGATCGGAGAACCGGCCGATGAAGCTATCCGCAAGATCGGCTTGACCGCCCAGTTTTCCTGCTCGGCTGATCCGGCCGGATGGGACCCCATCCACGGCAAGAGCCCTGTCCATTTTGCCGGCAAGGTGCACAGCAAGGCGCTGGCCAGAGCGGTCGAGCTGGCCCGGCAGACCGGTCACCGCTAACATCTCGGCCGGTGCGGCGCTGATGGACATGCTCGAGTTGGAGAAACGTGCGGTATACCGGCGTAATGTCTTCGGCACCTCGGTCGTTGAGTTTGTCTGGGGGCTCGGCTTCCCCATCATGCTCGAGTCGACCTTCCTGCAACTCTTTCTCAAACACCTGGGCGCCTCCGATTTTGCCGTCGGAGCGGTGCCGGCGCTCTTTATTGCCGGCATCTCCTGCTTTCCCCTGTTTGCCAGTTATTGTACCCGCAATTATCGGATGAAGCGCCCGGTGGTCCTGGCGCTGCATCTTTGTTCCGCCTTCTCCGTCGTGCTGTTTGGATTTCTGCTGCTGGCGACTGCATCCACCGCCCTGGTCATCCCGCTCTTCTTTCTCTGCTATGCCATTTTTTCCATCAGTATCGGGTTGACCATCCCGGTCTGGCTCAACTATCTCGTGCGCATCTTTCCCGATGCGCAGACCGTTTCGGCTCTCGGGTTCATGATGCTGGCCCAGAATACCGGCAAGATTGTGGCCAGTCTGATCATGCTTCGGGTCGTTGAGCGGTTTGCCTTTTCACCGACCTCGTCGGCTGTGGTGTTCATCGTCACCGGGGTGTTGTTCATCATCGCCTCGCTCTGTTTCCTGATCACCAGAGAAATCGCCGACCCTGATGATCCGCCGCCGGATAACGGTTCGTTGCGACAACATATCGCCACCACCCTTGCAGATATCAGGACCAACCGGCGGTTCCTCGTTTTCCTTGCCGCCGATCTCGATTTTCCGGTGGTCCTGACCATCATGTCCTTTTACGCCAACTATGCCACTCTCCACTTCGACGTCCCTCTGGCCGTCGCAGCCGGGGGCTTTGTCGCTTGTATCTACAGCGGATCGATCACCGTCAATATCGTGCTTGGGGCCATGAATCTGTTGAGCCTGAAGCAGAAATTCGTCCTCGGCAAAACCATCACCCTCTCGCTGCTGCTGATCCTGATCGTTTTTCCTTCCTTGCCCGCTTTTTTTCTGGTCAGCTATCTGCTCGGCTTGGTCAGGGCCATTCGCAACATGGTGTATGCCCCGGCAGTGAAGAACTTCTGCGGGAAAGTTGATGTCACCCCCTATTTTTCCCTCGCCCCCATTCTCACCTTGCCGGTCGCTGTTGGCTATCCGTTGCTGTTCGGGCGGCTGCTTGACCTCTTGGCCGGGTTGGGGGCGGATTCCTATCGGGTGGTCTTCGGCATATCCTTTCTCTTCATCTGCCTGACCTTGGTCCTCAGCTTGTATACTGATTTTACCACGAAGAACAAGGCCACGGGAGGCGGACCGGGGCCGGCCACCTCCCGTGGAGCTGGCCAGACAACGCGACCGGGAGGTGTGGGGCGAGCCGGTCGGGCCATTTCCCCCGGTTGTTGACAGGGCCCGGCAAAACCGCTAGACAGATGGAGTGGCCGAACGCGTCGAGCAGGTATCGACAACTCGGCAATGATACTTATCACTTATCTTAGAACCTGGAGCAGTCTGGCCGCTACACCCTATCAGCGAAAGCCAAGGAGAGACTATGAGTGACCAAGCGACCTTGACGATTGACGGTAAGAGTTACCAGTATGACATCATCACCGGTTCGGAAAACGAGCGGTGCATCGACATTCGCGATCTTCGTGCCGAGACCGGCTGCATCACCATGGACCCGGGGTATGGAAACACCGGCTCCTGTTTCTCGGCAATCACCTACGTGGACGGAGCCAAGGGTATTCTCCGCTATCGAGGCTATCCCATCGAGGAACTGGCCGAAAAGGCGACCTTTGTCGAGGCCGCCTATCTGATACTCAACGGAGAGTTGCCCAATGCCCGTCAGTTGGCCGATTTTCGAGCTCAGATCGCTGAACATGCACCCCTGCATACCAGTCTCGAACATCACTTTTCCGGCTTCCCCAAATC
>JAUVWB010000229.1 GCA_030604345.1 Desulfofustis sp.
GCACGCCGATCGGCTCCCTGTCCGAGCGTGAGTGGCAGATCGCCCTGCTCGTCGGCAAAGGGCAATCCAACCTGGAAATCGCCGCGGAACTCGACATCTCTGAACGGACGGTCAAGGCTCACATCGGCTCCATTTTTAAAAAAACCAAGACCGGTAGCCGCCTGCAACTGGCCCTGCTCGTTCGAGATCAACTCTCGGGATCGTCAGGCGCATAAACCCGGGGATCCAGACATGGGAATCACCACCTATCTGTTTCACCGCTCCGAAGACCTCGATGCACAACGGTTCAACATGTTCTTCCTGGACATGGGAGAGAACATCCATTTTCACTACCGAGATCTCCGCATCGAGCTGTCCGTCCCCGAGTTCATTGAACTCGCCGGGCTTTTCAACGATTATGCCAAGCAGGTTCTGCAAGAGATCGACGCTGGTTACCGTGACGGGGTGTTGGCCAACACCAACGAGACGGAGACGTTGAAAACGTTTTGGGATAAAGACCGTCCGCTCGTCCACCCGGTCGCCTATCACGAAAAAGACCTGGCCATCGAAGAGACAAAAGACGGGTATCACCTGCATATCCGTAACTACAAGATCCTGCTCAGCAAGGAATCATTCACGGCCTTCGCTCACGCCATGGCCGAAACAGACCTGCTGCTGCGCCGCGGTACCCTGGTGCGTGACCCGCTGCAACTGCTCGAGCAGAACGAGCTCGAGCCCCGACTCCTGAGCCGCACCTCTGTGGGCGTACAAGACGAATTTATTATCGCGGTCGCAAAGACGTATCGCAAAAAAGCGTTCCAGGTGCTCAGGGCCATCGGCTTTCAGCAGGAAGACACACAGCCGAACGGCCATGCGTTCAGCCGGGGGAAGACCAGGGTGCTGATAGTCGACCCGACCGTCTCCCAGTCGGCGGTCCACTCATCCACCATCGGCGCGGCCGAGATGGTGAGCTTGCCCCGTTTTCTCGCGGCACACGGTACCGAACTCGACGCCAATCAACTCAACACCCTGAAACTGAGAATTCTCTTTCTGCTCAAACAATCGGCTAACGGCCACATCTCCCCGTTCCGCCTGCAGGATCTCTACATCAATCGGAAAACGCTCACCCCGGCTGTCGACCTCTTTTCATCCCCACCGGCGGTAGAGACCGAAGCGCAGATAGAGGCATTCAGCAAACTGCTCGTCTCCCACAAACTATTCTTTATCAAACCGAACAAGCAGCTGCTCGCGCCAGACCAGAGCGCCGCCGTGCATGACGCCTTCTTCCGTTTCGTCAACGAGTCCATCGCCTGTCACGAGTATGTGCGCAAAATCATCCTCCTCGGTTCTTCAACAAACAAGCGGCTGGGCAGATACGAGGTTCCCTTCATCCACTTCGACTGGGCCAAGATCAATTCCGACTTCGACATCTACGTGGAATTGGAACCCGACTACCAGGGACCGTTTCCGGAAAGCTGGCACAAAAAATTCTACTGGAGCCGCGCCGGATCTGATTACTACCACTTTGGCGACATCGGCAACGGCATGTCTTCCGAGCTGGCAAAGGCCTATCCCGGACTCTGTTTTTACGAACACCTGGTGGAAGGCTACCTGTTCGATTACCGTCGCGGAGACAGAAAAAAACGCGACGCTTGGCTCAAGGAATTAAAAGGACACTGCATCTTCAGAAGAGACAAGATAGCCGATTGGGTCAGGCGCCACTATCCGATCCAGGCTGTCGAAACGGAGCCGTTCACGGTGGCCTCTTTCAATCAGGTCCATCTGGTGCGGGCCGGTACTGCCTCGTTCGTCCTGAAACGGTACTCGGACAGATATCTATCAAACAAAGAAAAGCAACGGGTTTCATACGAAATCGAGCTGCTCGACGCTCTCAAGGACAGCTCTCTGGAGATTGCCTTGCCGGTACGCAACCGCAGTGGCTCGTATATCTCCCGGATGGAAAAGGACCAGGCGGTATTGTTCAGCTTTGTCCCCGGAGAGGCCGTCGCCGATCCGAGCGAATCGCAGGTTCGGGCCGCCGGTCGAATGCTGGCCCGTTTTCACCTGGCGGCTCAGCCCTTGCAGAGTAAACGGGCCCGGCAACACAGTAACAAGGAACCGCTGCTCTACTGGTCCAAAGCCTGGGAACAATATCAAGCGGACGCGGTTGTCGGCACCGATGTCACGCTCGATGCCGCAGTCTACCGGAATCGGTTGGAACGGCTGAATACGACGGCCGGCCACTGCCACGGTGACCTGTCCGTCGTCAACTACCTCTTCGAGGGCGATCGGTGTCGGCTGATCGATTTCCAGAACATCTGCTACGGGCCACTGGTGGTGGATCTGGCCAATGGCATGATCGAGTTCTGTGCCCGGAAAAACGCTTTTCTCGACGCCAATCTCTTCTTTTTCCGCCAAGGTTACGAGGAGGTGAGGCCGCTCTCCGAAGAGGAAGATGCAAACCTCGTCGACCTGTTAATTCTGCAGGCCATCGTCAGACAGGCCAAACTGATCCGTCTGCATTTCGGCGGATTCGGCTATGACCTGAAAACGGAACGGCTGCTCGGATTGAAAAAAGGCCTCAAACATCTGCTCGGCACCACAGCCGACCAGCATTCACCAGCGTCCGGCTAGTCGGCCGAAATGGAGGAACGAGGAGATGTTGTGCTGCAGATAATCGATGCGGACCTCCTCGTTTCGCCCATCGTCTCCCCCTCGACTGAATGACCCGTCTTCACGACGGAAACCGAGCTGCCGCTCCAGGTTCTCCCGAACCTGCCGCCAGGCGTTTTGCCGTAAATCCTCGTCAATGCCGACGGTCTCCGGCAAGCGTAACAACGCCAGCAGGCCTTCGGTACGGCACGCGATCGGGGTGCTTCTCCGCCAGGAGAGATAGTCCGGATGATCAAGGATATGACGGCTGATCCGCACGGCATGGTCGATATACGCAGGAACGAACGCATGGCGGGCGAAGACTTCCAGAAAATAGAGCATCCAGTGCGATTGCTCCGCCACACCATAGTTCTGAGCGGCCAACCGGTCCTCGATGGTTTCTGCAGCTGCGAGCCATTGTCGATCTGAGGTGACTTCAAAAAGACAGACCAATGCAAACAAGGCCTCACCGGTGTAATACGAGGAGCGAAATGACGATACTTTGCCCGATCGAAAGTAGCGCTTATGAACAAAATCCCCTTGCTTGGTACGCTCGGCAAGCATATAGCTTGCCAATTGTTCCGCCAGTCCCAGCAGAAACCGTTCCTTGGTGAACTCGTACAAGCTCACTAACGCCAGAATCGCCAGAGCGTTGCCGCCGAGCTTGATTTTGTTCTCCTCACAGATACAAGCACATCGATAATCACGGTAGAAACGCAGATGGGCATCGAGCAGATAGGTGATAGCCCGCTGGCCCGCTTTGAGCAGCAACGAATCCTCCGTCTCCCGGTACACATCAAGGAGCGCCCAGATGGCCCCGGCGTGTCGGAGGACATTGTAGCCACCGAGTTCGTGTGACGACTCGGCCCGGTACCGGTACCTGAATCGGCCGTCGTCCTGCACGAGGTTTGCCAGGCAGACGGCGCTTTCATGGGCGACGGCAAACGGCTCCATCACTGCCTCCCGGTCGGCATAACAGCGTGTTCCTCGCCTCTCACCTGTTCTTGGCCTCCATAAGCGTCAAGATAACACTGGTTCGGTTATCGGGGTTCGGCAACCCCGCCGGGTTGAACCACCGATCCAAGAGAAGATAGGGTCCTTTGTCTCCCTCGAGGATGGCACCCACATTCTGCCACCTGGTTTTTTCCGCACCGTCCCGGTCCGTGTAACTGCCCAACGGTATTGCGACATCATAGAGTTTCTTAGCCATGTCTCTCC
>JAUVWB010000354.1 GCA_030604345.1 Desulfofustis sp.
ATCACCTCTATTCAATAACCCCTGAGTGGGCCTCGTAATACACCTTTGTCGCCCATTTGGTTAAACAAACGTTATATATTTAACGTAAATAACGAAACACGACGACACAGGCGGGACTCAACCAGGCAGCTGGAACCGCAAACCTTTTGAGTAACAGCTGGAGTGAGGTGGCGCTCCAGCTGTTGGCAGTGCGTGGTAACGTCTCGGGATCGGTTGGATACCGGCCGACGTGCAGGGACGTTCAGAGAGATGCGGCCTTGCCGATCGCCTGTTCCATCTGCTGCAACCGCTCCTCGGGCATCCGAAGTTGGATGGGATAGACCAGAGTTCGTTTCATCAGCTCCACCGACTTCGGTAAGGCGTCGGGAGCATACACCACCCGTCGCCGGCCGCCGGGCTCGACAAACGGCCAACCACGTGCGGCCTTGGTCGAACCGGCCAGCAGGTGTTCCCAGCGCGGATAGAAATGCCAGGTGTTGTCGGCGAAACAGATGGCCGGAGCGCCCTGGTCGCGCAGGACTTGGGCAACTCTCACCCGGTGCTCTTCGTCGCCCAGGGAAAATGCCAAAAACGTGGCGGAGTCGCCCGCCTCATCCGGATGATGCCGAAACGATACCCCAGGTAGCTTGGCAAGTGCTTCTTTCAGCCTGTTTTTGTGGGCCCTCTGCGTCGCGACCATCTCATCGAGTTTGGCCAGCTGGGCCAGACCGATGGCACCCTGCAACTCCATCATCCGGTAGTTGTCGCCGATGAAACGGCGCCCCTCTCCCCCCCTGCCGCCGGGGTTCGGCGCATGGTCGTGGCCGTGATCGTGATACTCCGACATATCCTGCCACAGCCCTCTATCATTGGTGATGATCATGCCGCCCTCGCCGGTGGTCAACGTCTTGACCGGATCGAACGAGAACGTACCGCAGGTACCAAACGTTCCCACATGCTGCCCGCCAATCCGGCATCCGGCCGCTTGCGCGCTATCCTCGAGTACCGGGATACCGGCTTGCCTCCCAATGGCGACAATCTTGTCGATGTCTGCGGCAGCACCCAGCATGTGCACCGGAACGATACACGCGGTTTTATCGGTGATCTTTCTGGTGAGATCGTCGGGATCCATGGTCAACGTTTGATCGATTTCGGTAAAGACCGGGATGGCCCCCACCTCGAGTATCGCTTCCCAGGTGGCAACGAAAGTGAACCCCTGGGTGATAACCTCGTCACCGGGACCGACCCCGAGCGCTCTCAGTGCCACCTTGAGGGCTGCCGTCCCGGACGTGACCGCCTGGGCATGAGCCGCGCCGGTATAGTCGGCAAAGGCCTGTTCGAATTCCCTGACCTTGTAGACGCCCTGTCGCTGATCGGCGAACTCATAGCGAAACAAGACGCCGGTAGCCAGCACTTCCATGATCTGTTGACGCTCTTCAGCACCGATAACCTCGTATCCTGGCATGTCTGTTCTCCTCTTTATCGGGGCAGCGCCGCGGCATCACATCAGTGAGGCCGCCGTGCGCTTGTTTTCTAGGTTCAGCAGGATTTAAGCGTACATTTTTAGCGTTACGAGTAAACAGTCCGGCGATCACCCTTCGACTCGACCGGGAAGCAGCTCCAGGTTGTCGATCAGGCGAACCCTGCCGCCGACTACCATGGCCCCGAGAGCACGGGCTCCAGCCGTTATCTCTTCATGCTCCTGCAAGCTGCTACCGTCCACGACGGAAAAATAATCGAGGTGGCACAGCGGCTCCGTGGCGATCAGCTGTCTGCCGATGGCCACGAGTTCAGCGGTCCTGCGAGGACCATCCGGCCGCGACGCCTCTTGCCGCACCGTTTGCAAGGCTTTATGGAGAATCAGGGCAGCCTGCCGCTCTGGTGCCGAGAGATAGACGTTGCGGGAACTCATGGCCAAACCGTCAGGCTCTCGCACGGTGGGATGACCAATCACCTGCACCGGGATATGCAGGTCGGCAACCATGCGTTTGATGACCGCCAGCTGTTGATAATCCTTCTCACCGAAGACGGCGAAATCAGGTTGGACGATGTTGAACAACTTACTGACAACGGTGGTCACGCCGCGAAAATGGCCGGGTCGAGACGCCCCACAAAGCCCCTTGGTCAACTCGCTGACGGTCACCGCTGTTTGATCCTGGCGGTCATACATCTCGTCGGCACGAGGACAAAAGAGCAGGTCCACGCCACTTTGCCGCGCCTTTTCGCAATCCCCTTCCATGTCACGGGGATACTGGGAGAAATCCTCGGTGGGGCCAAATTGAGTGGGATTGACGAACAGGCTCACCACCACCCGATCCGCTCGTTCTCTGGCCTTTTTCATCAAAGCGCAGTGACCGGCATGAAAATACCCCATGGTCGGTACCAGTCCGATCCGGCACCCCTCACGGCGCCACTGCCTGATATAGTCCCGGGTCCGCGCCAGTGATTCTTCAACGATCATAACGAGGCCTTGATTCGGGCAATTTTTTCTTCAACCAACGTCCGTTGACCGGATCCCTCTTCTGCTTCCGTTGAAGCGAGGTACTCCTCATAGACCTTGAGGGCCGCAGCGACATCACCTTGCCGTTCTCGGACCCGGCCGAGGCCGAGGTA
>JAUVWB010000070.1 GCA_030604345.1 Desulfofustis sp.
GCCAGCATGCCAAGGCCAGCTCACCAAGCCGTTCTAAAAACGGTGTCCGCAGGACACGTCCCGAGGCGGTGTGCTGATCCACTGCCACATCAGCCAAGCGCAGCAGCCGTTGCGCACCCGCCGCCAACCCCTCGGTGGTAAAGCCCACCCCCTGTTGCTCGCAGACCTTGCGCACCTTGAGCACATAGGTGATAAGGCCGCTGTCCCACCGGCCCACGTCGGCCGCGCACAGGATCAACCGGGTCGGCGGTTTAACCGCCACGTCGTGCAGCAGCCGTTGGTGGGACCGCGGTATGCTGCCGACCAGCCAGTCACCGGCCAGCCGCAGACGAAGCTGGTCATCACCGTCACGGATACACTCGGCGACAGCCAAACTGGCTCGATGATTCAGCGCTACCGGCTCTCTGTCTGACATCAGCTGTCTCTTGACGAAATCGACCCGATGATTGGCGGAATCCGAAGCGCTGAGAGGATCGATCAAGCCCGACGCTCCCTATCTCGCTTCATCCACGGAACAATTGAGTATACCACGATTTCTCCCACATGACCGATCGAAAAACTCAGAAGAACACAGAATTCAAACGCTTCGACATCATGGCCAGAGTACTGCGGCTTCAACAAGCCGGGACCCAAAGCGCCGCAGTTCCTCCCAATATGAGTAATCTATCAGGCTAATTGATTTGACATTCTTCTTGACACACTGTAGTAATACCGTGGACAGACGTGGTCATACCACAAATGCCCCATCGGCGTTTTGACGACTGAGTGACGACTTTTCGCCAGGGACGTTCGAGGAACCGTCGCGTTGCGGTTCCACTGCCGGGATGTGCCATGTCCGAATTCCCCTTTTTCACGGAGCTACCGATGAAACAAAAGGAACCAGGCCGGCCGGCCAGTTGGGAAGAAGAGGTATGGGACGCTCCCCCGTTGATGAAACGCTCCCACATCAATCACGATACCTATTTGACCTGCTGGTGTCCGCATTGCGAAGCCGGGCTCAACCAAGGGGACCGGGCCGTCTTCGAGATCGTCAACAACCAGGGGCAGGTCGGCATCAGCAAGATCGCCGCTTACCTCAACGTCCTGGACCAGGAAAGCACCCTGCAGGTGGACGATGACGAAGAACTGGCCGATGTGAGATGTCCGCACTGCCACGTCTCTCTTATCGAACCTGGGCATCGCTGCAAGCTAGACGGCTGCAAACTGGCAGCCTTCCACGTAACCATTTCCAACTCGAAACGGTTGAAGCTCGTCAGCTGTATCCGCCGTTCATGCCGCTGGTACGAGATGAGCGACGAGGACAATGAACGGCTTATTTTAAGGGATAGTCATGAGTGGTAATCTCCCCGATCGGCGCAACTGGACCCGATCGCTGACGGTTGTTGTCGTTGTTGCTGTAGCTGCCGTCATCGGCGGCTATCTGATCGACAGCGATGCCGTAGAAACGGATCGAAAATATCTTCGCGCCACGGCCGGACCGGTGCTTTTCGACCATGGCGCTCATCAAAGCGAGTACGTTGCATCCTGTGCCGCCTGCCATCATCCGCTCTTCGCTGCGGCACAAGCTGTTTCATGCGCCGACTGCCATGACGATGGCCGTGACAAAGACGACCTTGACCATGACAGTCTCAAAGAGTTGCACAACCAGGACTGCAGCCAGTGCCACGAGCAACAGGCCGGCGACGAACAGGCCGCCTCATGTCGCCAGTGCCACCCGACGCTGCAACAGGAAGAGGCCGACACCGTGGGCTGCGCCAGCTGCCACGATGACAGCTACACTCCGGAGATCATGAGCCACGACGAATATCTCGAGATAGAAGAGCATTCCTGCCTGGGTTGCCACGCCCCCCGATCCCTTGCCGATGCTTACCACACCACCTGTTCAAACTGCCACCTGGACACATCACCGGAACGATTCGCGCAAGCCGACGGAGAGGTATTGTGCGGCGCTTGTCACTTACGCTAAGAACTCACGAACCAGCCATGCAAGGATTCTTCAAACTGTTCAGCAACAAATCGGAGCTACCCACCGTACCTGATTTCGATCCCGTCATCCGCCAGGTGGAAGAGCCGGACCGCGTCGTGATCCCTCTGGATTATCCGGGCCGAATTCATTATCTGCCAACGGTGCAGGCCGGGGACTCCGTCCGCCGGGGGCAGGTCATCGGCCGTTCGCGGCTCGGCAACTGCGCCTTTGCCAGTATCAGCGGCAAGATCAAGGAGATAGCCACCACCTGGACGACCCACAGTGTCCATTCTCCGGCCGTGGTCATAGAAAACGATGGGAAACAAGGATTGACTCCGGAGGAAATATTCGACGGACCTGTCACTCCCGGCGATCCTTACTCGGTCCTGGCCCGGATCCGCTCCGCCGGGGTGAACCCACCCTGGCGCTTATCCGGTCGCGATTACGGAGACGGCCAGATTGAGGGCCTGCCACGGATCAAGGCGGTAATTATCAAAGGAATCCACGAGGAACCGACCATCCTCACCGCCCAGTTGCTGCTCGAACAGCGCGCCGACACGCTGGCGGAAGGGCTTCGCATAGGCCGTTCACTGCTCCCCGACGTACCCATCTGGCTTACCGTACCGGAACATTTGCACTCCTGGGCCCAAAGCCGATTTGCCGAATGGGTGGAGGTCGTAGCTGTGCCGGCTCACTATGCCGCCCGCATCGAGCGCGAACTCGTTGCCCGTCTACTCGGCCAGAGGATTCCAAACACCGAGAGCTTCATCAGCCAGGGGATCATCGTTCAGGATTTGGAATATCTGCTGGCCACGGTCGATGCCCTGCAGGGCACCTCCCCGTTTCTCCAGAAATGTCTGACGATCAGCGGCACCACCCAGGATAAAGCGATTACCGTACGCTTCCCGCTGGGCAGTTCGGTGCGGCACATCCTCGGCAGCCAAGGGCTGAGAGCTTCCGATTACAAGCGTACCGTCGTCGGCGGACCGATGACGGGAGTCGCCCAATATTCCGACTTGACTCCGGTCACCTATAAAAGCGGCATCTTCCTGATCGCCGAGGACCTTTCCCCCTTCGACCCCGTCGCCCCGTGCATCTTCTGCGGACGCTGCACGCGGGTCTGCCCGGCCGGTATTCAGGTACATCTGGTTAACCGGATGATCGAGTTTGGCGAACTGGAAGCGGCCAAAGATCTCCATCCGGAAGCATGCCACGAATGCGGTCTCTGCGCCCATGTGTGTCCAGCCCAGCGGCCGATCGTGCAGCTCCTTCATTTCTGCAACCATGAAGTGACACAGGCAGAACGATACAACTGGAACGAGAAGGCTAAGAAATGAAAGAACTGAAAATGTATCAGCCGCCGCGGCCAACCGAGCCGGGCACGCTCGATGTGGCCGTCGGCCCCCACTGGCGTATGGGAACCGGCTTGGCCCTGGTTCACCAGCGCTGGGCGATTGCCCTGCTGCCGGCATTGCTGGGCAGCCTCTATTTTCATGGACCGGCAGCGCTGCGGGTCGTCGGTTTGTGCATCTGTTTCGCTGTGGCCTTGGATCTTCTTGCCGAACGATTGGCTCCTTCGCGCGATCTCACCTCCAACTGGAGCAGTGTGGTTTTGGCGCTGCTGCTTGCCTTCATGTTGCCGGTCAACGCACCCTGGTGGCTCATCCTGACCGGCTGCTTTTTCATGGTGATCGTAGGCAAGAAGCTTTTCGGCGGCGTCGGTGCCTTCCCTGCTCACCCGGCCGTTCTCAGTATCGCCATTCTCCAGCTTTCCTGGCCCGGCCGTATGGACAACACCGGTGCCTTGAAGGATGTGGACTGGCCGACCACCATCATCGAGCCACTGCGCCTGCTTAAATCCATCGGTGCTAACGCTGAAAGCCAGTACCAGTGGGCCGACCTTCTCCTCGGCCGTCAGGTGGCCGGTACGGCCGATGGCATGGTCTTGCTGCTGCTCCTGGGCGGTCTCTTTTTGGTCTTGGTGCGCGAGATTCAATGGCAGGTGCCCGCCGGGTTCCTGGCCGGTCTGCTGACCACCGCCTACCTGCTGCACGTGTCCAACCCGCAGGTCTTCGCCACCCCGATTTTTTACCTGCTCAGCGGTGGCACCGTATTCATGGGTCTGTTCCTGATAACCGACCACACCACCTCGCCGGTCAATAAGGTGCCCATGTTCTGCTACGGCATCCTCGCCGGTGTCCTGCTCATGCTCATCCGGGGCTACTCACAGCATGTGGACGGCGTTGTCTATGCGGTGCTGCTGGCAAATATCTGTTCGCCACTCCTGGATATGATCAAGCCGAAGGTAAAGGGGGGGAGAAATGTCTGAGATTGTTCGCATGGTGGTCGTCCTCTCGCTCATCGCCGGCATCTGTTCGGCGATTCTCACCTTTGCCGACCAGAGCCTGGCGCCCCGAATTGAGCAACAAACCGACTTTTACGTGCGCGGTCCGGCGTTGGAACGATTATTCGGCAAACCGGCAACGGAGGTATTGAACAACAAGGTAACGATCCCACTGGAGGGGGCGGTCATCCCGGTTTTTTTCAGCAAAGAAGGCGAGGACATCGCTACGCTGGCCATCGAAGCCACCGGCAAGGGCGGATTCGGTGGCGACCTGAAACTGATGATCGGCGTGGACCTCCGTTCCGGCCGCCAGACTGGACTGGAAGTGGTCAGCCACAGCGAGACGCCGGGTCTCGGCGCCCGCATCGAGGAGGTTTCGTTCAGACGTCAGTGGCAGGGATTGCCCACCGATAAAACGGTGGCACTGACCAAGGACGGCGGCGATATCGACGGCATCAGCGGCGCCACGACAACATCTCGGGCCGCCGTCGCCGGGACCAACGACGTTTTGCAGTTCCTGCGCGATCACAAGGATCAGATCCTGCAATCAATCTCAAAACTCGAGGAAAGGATATGAGTCAGGCACAACTCCTGGGGGCAACATTGAAAGCCGGCCTGTGGAAGCGGCTGCCGCCGTTTCGCCTGGTCCTCGGTCTCTGTCCGGCATTGGCGATCACCACCTCGGCGGAAAACGGACTGGGCATGGGGCTCGCCCTGGCCTTTGTCGTCATCATGTCCAACGGCATCATCTCCGCTTTGCGAACCGTCATTCCCAGCAAGGTCCGCATCGCTTCCTACATAGTTATCATCGCCACTCTGGTCTCCATTGTCGAGATACTGATGAAGGCTTATTTCTTCCCGTTGTCCGAGCAGCTCGGTATCTATATCCCCCTCATCGTGGTCAACTGCATCGTCCTTGGACGAGCGGAAGGTTTCGCCTCCAAGAACCCGCCGCTTCTTTCCATGACAGACGGACTGAGCGTCGGCATCGGCTATACCATTTCGCTGACGCTGATCGGGTCGATCCGGGAATTGCTCGGCACCGGCTTGTGGTTCGGCATGCCTGTCTTCGGGGAAACATTTGAACCGCTCGCTTTTCTCATCCTGGCACCGGGGGCGTTTGTCACGCTCGGCATCCTGCTCGGTCTGCAGAATCTCTTTTCCCGCTGGCGCGGTGAAAAATTCATACAGGGTTAAGGGGTAGCTCCATGGATCTTTTTTACCTCGCCATATCGGCGACCTTCGTCAACAATATCCTTCTTGCCCAGTATCTCGGGAACTGTCCGTTCCTCGGCGTCTCCAAGAGGATCGAAACGGCTGCCGGCATGGCGGCTGCCATCATCTTCGTGACCATCCTCTCCGCCGTCTTTACCTGGGCGGTACTCGTCTACGTTCTTCGTCCTTACGGTCTCGAGTTCCTCCAGACTCTGACCTTTATTCTCATTATTGCCTCACTCGTTCAATTCGTTGAAATTATACTAAAAAAGAAAAGCAAGGTACTCTACGACGCGCTTGGTGTCTATCTTGCTTTGATTACCACCAACTGCGCGGTCCTGGGCGTGGTCCTGCTCGTTGCCCGCAAGGAACTGGCATTTATTGAAATGCTGGTCTTCTCGAGCACCAGCGCGGTTGGTTATGCATTGGCCCTTCTGCTGTTCGCCGGACACCGCGAGCGGCTGCAGATATCCGCAATTCCGAAGAGCATGCAGGGTACGGCCATCGCCCTGGTGACTGCCGGGATCATGTCGCTCGCGTTTATCGGTTTCAGGGGTATGGCCAATTAAGGAAAAGGAGAGTTGTTGTGATTACGCCGATCGTATTACTGACCAGTATTGGTTTTGTCGCTGCCGTCATCCTCGGGATAGCCGGCAGATTGTTTTATGTTGAAGAGGATCCGAGAATCGAGGCGGTCGCCAACCTGCTGCCCGGTGCCAACTGCGGCGGCTGCGGGCAGGCCGGCTGCAATGCCACCGCTGAAGCGATTGTGCAGAAAAGACTCGAGGTGAACGTCTGCGTGGTGGGCGGCACCGAAACCGCCGAGGCCATTGGTGCCTTGCTCGGCTACGATGTGACCGGGTCCGAACCGAAACTCGCCTGTTCGACCTGCGAGGGTGGCTACCGGGCTGCACGGAAGTACCATTATTCCGGTCTGCAGGATTGCCGGGCGGCACTTCAACTCTACCACGGCTTCATTCGCTGCGAAAACGGTTGCCTCGGCCTGGGCTCCTGTTTCAAGGCCTGTAAGTTTTCGGCAATTCGCATGGATAACGTCAGCGGCCTGCCGGTTTTCGACCCGGATCGTTGCGTCGGCTGCGGCAGCTGCATCGAGGCCTGCCCCAAAGGCATCATCTCCCTGGTGGGCGAAAAAACCAAGATCCTGCACTGGAACCAGTATACCCAGTGCTTGTCGCCGTGTCGCCAGCGCTGTCCGGCCCAGATCAACATCCCCAAATACCTCGCTCATGCGCGCCGTGGCGAATACGGTGCGGCCCTGATGACCATCAAGGACAACAACCCACTGCCCGTGGCAACCGGCCGGGTCTGTCCGGAATTATGCGCTACCGAATGCCGGCGTACGATCAACGACGATCCGCTCGCCATCAACCCGGTCAAACGCTTCGTCTCCGATTGGGAACGCAGCAACGGCAAACGAATCCCTGTTTCCGTGGCTGCCGATACCGGCTACAAAGTCGCGGTGGTCGGCGGTGGCCCATCCGGACTGACCGCCGCTTATTATCTGCGCCGTCTCGGCCATCAGGTTGAGATTTTCGAGAAGATGCCCAAACTGGGCGGCATGCCCCGTTACGGGATCCCTGATTACCGTTTGTCCGATGAGCAACTTGACTGGGATATCGAAGGTATCTTGGAACTCGGTATCACCGCACATACCAACGTAACCCTGGGCAAGGACTTCACCATCCAGTTCCTGCGCAACAACGGATTCGACGCCGTCTACCTGGCCATCGGTGCCTGGTTCGGCCGGATGCTCCCCCTGGAAGGCAAGGACCTGAC
>JAUVWB010000176.1 GCA_030604345.1 Desulfofustis sp.
GGTGCTGAAGAATTGGTGGCCGGCAGCATCGGTGAGATCATTTTGATCCAATTGCGGCAGTTGCATGCGGCACGAGGAGATGGATTGCAGCCGGAGGAGTTGCTTTCGGTACTGCCCGAAGGTGAAGAACGATCGTTGGTGGCATCGTTGTTGAGTGGGGGAGATACCAGCAAGCGCTTCATGGTGGTTGCTTCCGAAACAGGTGAAGACAGTCTGGACGATGTCATGCAGTGGGTTCGGCGTTGTATTCTCAAAAAACGTTCCGATGACTTGATGAATTCCATCATCAAGGCTGAGAAAGCAAATGATATGAGTACGATAATCCAATTGCAGCGACAAAAAGTGGCCGTTGATACCGAATTGAAGGCTCTGTAGGAAGAAGGCAGGAGGCGAAATGACAATCAAATTGCCCCATCCGGACCTTTCCGTCGTGTTTTGCGAATAATTGCTATTTCTCCTATGAGTTGTTGATTTTCAACTGCTTATACTCTAATAATGGGAAATCTGGGCCGGGAGGAGCGCTGGTTTCCCGATCGAGTTGTTAACGCCGGGGTAGGACGGGAGATGGGGGTACGATGACGGCGGACGATTTTGATGAATTGAACATGAGCGAATTCGACTCCGGTGAGGATGGCGGCTATTATGGCGGCGAACCGGAAGACGAGTCGTCCATCTGGGATCTGACCGGCATTTTCCAGGCCGAAGAACAGCCGCACCCGGTGATCCTACCTGAGGATGTGGCCGAAGATCGTCGTCAGCAGAAAGGTGATCGCAGACAGAGCCCGTTTGGCGGCAGACGCCAGGGCGACCGGCGGCGAATATCCCGGTCGCCGCTGCAAAACGGCGTACACTCCATCGATCCGATGAATATCTATCTGCGAGAGATGGGGAGCTTGGCTTTGCTCAGTCATGAAGAAGAACTGAAGCTTGCCAAGATGATGGAAGAGGGGAAGTATCGGATCCAGAACGCCGTCCTGTCTACGCAGTTGGCCGTACCAATCCTGCAGCAACTGGTGACCGAGCTTGCCACCGGGAGAAGCAAGATTTTTCAGGTCTTGCATGGTATTCCCGATAACGACCCGAAAATCATCAAGAAAGAAACCAAGGCCTTCCTGGCACGTTTTCAGGAAGCGCTGAAGATTGAAGCCAAGCGTTCTGAGCTTCTGGCAGGAGCGCGCCGGGACGGGGCTGACATGACCTCCTTTGCCGAGACCCGCCAGCGGATTTTGGCTACCGGGACGGAGTTTGCCGAGGTCTTCCGGGAGCGCCTCATCTGCTTGGATTGCATTAATTCCATTGCTGCCGGTATTGAAGAACTGGCTCGTCGCTTTCGCCAGGTTCTGATGGAGGTCCTCAGGGAGCGGAGCCGTGTCTTCGGCCCCAAAGAGCCTGACGACGTGCTGCTTAATGCCGTCGAGAGGCAGGTCAACCGCCAGTTCATGAGCGAATCGGGGCTTGATGCGGAGGTACTCACCTACCTGCATGAGGAAATAGAAGCCGGTAGAGCTCTCACCAAAGAGGCTAAGGAATCCCTGGTGCGGGCCAACCTGCGCTTGGTTATCTCCGTGTCCAAGAAATTCGTCAATCGCGGGCTGCAGTTTTCCGACCTGATCCAGGAGGGAAATATCGGTTTGATGAAGGCCGTGGATAAGTTCGATTATCATCGCGGTTACAAATTCAGCACCTATGCCACCTGGTGGATCAGACAGGCTATCACCAGGGGCATTGCCGATCAGGGGCGAACCATTCGCTTGCCGGTGCACATGATCGAGACGATCAATCGGTTGCTCCGTGTCTCCAAGGAATTTTTACTGGAAGAGCATCGGGAACCGACCCCTGAGGAAATGGCGGAGCAACTCGGTACCGAAGTGAGCAAGGTCAAGACGGCACTGAAAATCGCCAAAGATGCCATATCGCTCGACACCCCGGTCGGGGAAGATGGCGAAACCTTTCTCGGTGATTTTATCGAGGATGTGGACCGTCCCGGACCTGATGACTTGTCCATGACGGCCAGCCTGCGCGAATGCCTGAATCAGGTCATGTCCACCCTGACGCCGCGTGAGGCAAAGGTCCTGCGCATGCGTTACGGCATCGATGTCGACTACGATCACACCCTGGAAGAGGTGGGACGGTGTTTTGCCGTGACCCGTGAACGGATCCGGCAGATTGAGGCCCAGGCCATCCAGAAATTGAAGCACCCCTCACGAATCGAAGAACTGCGGGTGTTCATGACCGAATAGGTGGGTGCCCCCGCCTTCGCTATCGGCCCTTATCCCCATGAAAAGAGGGCAGGCGTCTCGTGAGTTGTTGTTTGGTGCTGCGAGTGTTTTCTCGCTTGGAATCTTCACATGGAAGAAACCAGAGACTGGTTGCGATTGAGCCTGATTCCTGGGTTGGGGCCAGCTGGGTTCTGGTCGCTGCTCGATCGTTTCGGCTCACCCAAGGCGGCTTTAGCGGCAACGCCTGATCAGTGGCGACGGGTCACCGGGTTGAGTGCGTCTCAGGTGCAGGCCCTGGACCAAGCCGACTCGCTGTCGACGGCAGCGGAAAGGGAATTGCGGCGGCTGGTGCAGAGTGGTGACCGGATAGTGCTCTATTGTCAGGATGAATATCCCGATCTGCTGCGACACATTACCCACCCCCCTCCGCTTCTCTATGTCCGCGGTTGTCTCGATCTCCTTAAGATACCGTCTGTGGCGGTGGTCGGTTCGCGCGCCGCGACAAGTTATGGTCGGAGAACCGCCTACCGACTGGCGAGGGAGCTGGCCGCGCGAGGCGTCGTCGTGCTTTCCGGGTTGGCCCAGGGTATCGATGCCCAGGCCCATGCCGGTTGCTTGGACACCGATGGTGCTACCATCGCGGTTCTTGGCTGTGGACTCGATGTCGTATATCCCCGGATCAACGCCCCGTTGTATCGTCGGATCGCCTCTGCCGGACTGTTGATCAGTGAATACCCGTCAGGCACGAGACCTGACGCCTTCAGGTTTCCGGCCCGTAACCGGATCATAGCCGGTTTGAGTCGAGGCGTTGTGGTCGTCGAGGCGGCACGTCGGTCGGGGAGCCTGATTACCGTGCAGCATGCTCTCGAGGCGGGGCGAGAGGTGTTCGCCGTACCGGGACAGATAGATTCGGCCAAGAGCGCCGGTTGCCATTGGCTGCTGCAGCAGGGTGCGCAGGTGGTGACCGGCGTCGAGGATATTCTGGATGGGTTGGGACTCGGTTCGGTGAATGACTCGGTGGGGCCGGGACAACCGGCGCATTCAACCCCGCCGAACCCTGCCGCAGCCGATCTGCTCGATCTTATCGAGCCCTATCCGTTGTCGCGTGAGGATCTGCTGGAGCGTTCCGGACTCTGTCCGGCCCGTTTCGCAGAGCTGCTTGTGCTGCTGGAACTGGAGGGATGTGTCGAGGTGCTTCCCGGTGATCGGCTGTGCCGGATCAATGATGCCGGGCGAGAACCGGCTTGATGAGAATTGTTTATGGGCACGGGGCAACGGGTCTGAGCTGGTCGGCCCCCGGGCAGAAAGGTATACGTAAAGAGGGATACTCATGAAAGAGGTGTTGATCGCACCATCAATTCTGTCCGCTGATTTCGCCGAACTGGGGCAAGAGATACGAGCGGTGGTTGATGCGGGTGCGGATATCATCCACGTGGATGTCATGGACGGGCATTTTGTGCCGAACATTACCATCGGGCCGCTAATCGTCGAGGCGGCCCGGCGGGTCACCGATAAACCATTGGATGTCCATTTGATGATCAGCGATGCCGATCGCTATGTGGATCGCTTTGCCGATGCCGGGGCCGACTGGATCACGGTTCATGCCGAGGCCTGTCCGCACCTGCAGAGAACGGTGACGAGGATCCGCGAACGGGGTCTGCGGGCGGGCGTGGTCCTGAATCCGGCGACATCTCTGAGTGTTCTCGAGTATATCCTGGCCGACATCGATCTGGTCATGTTGATGGCGGTTAACCCGGGTTTCGGCGGTCAATCCTTCATTCCATCCACGTTGGAAAAGATCGCCCGGCTCAGGGAGATGATCGATCGCCGTGGCCTGGAGGTGGGGATCGAAGTTGATGGTGGCGTTGGACCACAGAGCATTTACGCCATCGCTCGTGCCGGGGCCACTATCTTCGTTGCCGGATCGGCAATTTACGGGGCGCCATCCTATACGGAGGTGATTGCCGAGATGCGTGCCGAAGCGGAGCGGGGCCGGCGGGATCGGGCGGCAACGATAGAGGTGAGCGGGAGGGAGCAGCGACCATGAACAGTTCAATCATCGAATCACCAACCTGGCAAAAATTGTCGTTATTGGCAAGGCAACCTTACGATTTGACTATACCCGGGGCCTTGAGTGCGGATAATCGACTGGCTTCGTTTACCGCGACGTCTGCCGGTTTGCGACTGCTCTTTGCCACCCAGCGGGTGGATGGCCAGGTTCTCGCAGCCTTGCAGCACCTGGCCGATGAACAGAACCTCATCGGTCGGCTGCGGGAGATGAAGGCCGGTGCCGTGATAAACCGGATTGTCGGTTGGCCCAGCGAGAACCGTCAAGTCCTGCATACCTCCACCCGGGACATCTTTACCGACAAGCCAGCCGAACCGGAGTCGGCCGGCCGGGCCCGCCGGGAATTGAAC
>JAUVWB010000071.1 GCA_030604345.1 Desulfofustis sp.
GCGCGTCCCGAACGTCGGGCTGGTTACAAAAACCACCATCTGGCCTACCACAAGCCATTTTTAAACGAAGCTCACCCAGCACACCGCCGCGCCGCAGTTATTATCCGGCTAGACTGCGGCGCTGCTTCCCCCCCCCCGTAGCTTCTTTGGAGGCTTTTTTGAAGCAAATAGTGGCTCAGATTCTGGCGCTGGCGGCGATCGAAGCTTCCGCTGCCACTGGAGCAACCGATTCTTTCGCAGAAACCATTCCGACAAAGGCTTGTATCGTCCTGACAACCGTCCAGATCGAAAGCAGTGCCAGCGGCAGCAGGATGAAAAGGGTTACCGGAAGAACCCACAGGTAGACGATGAAATCAGCACTGTTCAACATGACCATACCTCCTCGTGGTTGTGTTTTTTCGGCGGCGGACATTGTATTTTGTCGGTCTGGAGCCCCCCACCATCAAAGAGCCGGCAGTGTCACCTGGGGCCGGCTCTCTGCCTTTTCCTGACCATCCTTATCTCTTGTTATGCGAAGTTGGTGCCAGTGGGGGATGATATCGAAAAGAAGGTTCAAGATTTATTGCAACATGCTGTTATCGCATTATTTATGTCATCACCGTAAAGAACTGGTAGCGATAGTTCCCGGTGTATGACGAGAAAAATCGTCCACCGATTAGACAATTGCTCCCGCGTTGCGTACAATGGTTGTACACTGCGGACGTACCTCTCACCCGATAGAAAAGCATTCTTGTTCAGGCCAGGAGCATGATCCATGGCTGAAGAATTGTATCTTTCCGAGAAGGATTTCTCCCTGTTTAGCGAGGTCATCGCCTCCTTTCACTCGGTCAGTGATCTCGACGAGATGCTGATTACCATTCTGCAGAAGATTACCACGATCTTTGATATCGAGGGCGCTTCCATAGCGCTTCATGATTCGCTGAAAAATGAGTTTTATTTCATTCGAATGGTCGAATCAGGGGTTCTCGATACCTTCCCGGATAAGAACGGACCGCGTTTTCCCGACCACAAAGGGGTAGCCGGTTGGGTTATGAAACATGGCCGCTCGGTGTACATCAACGATGTGTCCGGCGACGAGCGCTATTATAACGGTTTCGACAGAATCCAGGGGTTTCTGACCAGATCGATGGTATGCGTACCGCTGCGTACCAGGAGAGGATTCCTCGGAGTTCTGTACGCCCTGAACAAACAGCAGGGAGCCTTTCGTGAGCGGGATCGACGATTGCTGGAAATACTTTCCGGTACCATAGCGGTATCCTTGGAAAACGCACGGCTCTATGGGGATCTCAAAGATCATGTTCATGCGTTGCAGCGGGAGCGGCAATCGCTGCTTGCAAAGGTGGAATCCGGTTCCGGGTTTAATGGGATTATCGGTTCGAGCCAGCCGATGCGACGGATGTTTGAGTTGATGAGCAAGGTCATGGACACCACCGCTGCAGTTCTCATTCAGGGCGAGACGGGGACGGGAAAAGAGCTTGTTGCCAGGGTCATCCATTACCATGGCGTCTTGCGTGAAAAGCCGTTCGTTGCCGAAAACTGCGGTGCCTTGCCGGAAAATTTGCTGGAAAGCGAACTGTTTGGCCATGTGAAGGGCGCCTTTACCGGGGCTGTCGCCGACAAAAAAGGGCTGTTCGAAATCGCCGACGGCGGTACCATCTTCCTCGACGAGATCGGCGAAATGTCGCCGGCCATGCAGGTCAAGCTGCTCAGAGTGCTTCAGGAAGGGCAGTTTCGTCCGGTTGGCGGCAATCGGTTCCGTGATGTTCGAGTGCGGCTTATCGCTTCGACCAATCGCGATCTGGCCGAAGAGGTGGAAAAAGGGACATTTCGCCAGGATCTCTACTACCGCATCAATGTTTTTCAGATTACAGCCCCGCCCCTGCGCCATCGAAAAGAGGATATCCCTGATCTCGCGGCCCATTTTTTGCGAAAAAGTGCCGGTAAATACGGGCGTCCGGTCCCGGTTTTATCACCTTCGGCGCTGGAAGCGCTGCTGCGCTTCGATTGGCCCGGCAACGTGCGCGAACTGGAGAACGAGATGGCTCGGGCGGTCACCATGGCCGGTGGGGATCGGACCATTCAGGTGGATATGCTGTCCGACAAGATCAGACGGCTGTTCGTTGAACACCCTGCCGGTCAAATACCTGCGACCGGTAGGTTGAAGCAGGTGATTCAACAGGTTGAACACCGTTTGATAGTGGACGCCTTGCGCCGCGAAGGAGGGAACCGATCCCGAGCAGCGCGATCGCTCGGCTTGTCCCGGCAGGGTTTGCTCAACAAGCTCGCGGCAATGAAGATCGACTACCCCTGATTACCGACCCCTTGACCATGAGCTGTCGTTACCATGTCCTGCTCATTTATGTACTGCTGGCCTTGGGCTCGATAGTTTTCTCCTTGTCGCCGCTCGGTCATGGATTGGAGGAGCGTTTTGGTCTGGCGTTGCTCTTCAAACTCCGTGGGCCCCGCCTGCCTCCTGAACGGGTGGTAATCGTCAATGTCGACGACCGATCGTCGCGCTTGTTCGGTTTCCCTGATGACTACAGCGATTGGCCCAGATCTCTGTACGCTCGCTTGCTCGACACAGTGATCGCTCACGGTGCAGCGGTTGTCGTGTTCGATATCCATTTTGCCGAGGAGCGTGATCCTGTTGATGATCGTCTTTTTGCCGAGGCGATTCGCCGTGCCGGCCGGGTCATCCTTTGTGAAAGGCTGATACGTCAGCCGGCCGACGACTCACCCGGCATCCCTGCCGAGATCGAGAGGCGGGTGCCGCCGGCCCCTCTGTTCGCCGATGCGGCAGTGGCCCTGGCACCGTTTCCCATTCCCAAGGTGCCAATCAGAGTCAACCGGGTCTGGACATTCAAGACATCGGCCGGGGAAGTGCCGACGCTGCCGGTTGTTCCCTTGCAGATACTTGCCTTGGACACGTATCCGCAGCTGTACCGGCTCATCGGTCAAATGGCGCCGGAGCGGCTGTCGGAGGTCCCGAAAACTGCCAACGAGGTGGTGAGCAACGCCGGTCTGGTGGAGACGATGTTCCGCATACGCACGATTTTTCAGCAGAGCGAGGGCCGTAATGAAGGCGACCACCGCCTGTCCGAGGTCGATAGTGTCGCCGTGCCGGCAATACTGGCGTCGCTTTTGACCGTTTACCGAGGCGACGACAACATGTATCTCGATTATTACGGTCCGCCGGCAACGGTGACCACGGTTGCGTCTCATGACCTGCTCGCCGGAAACAGTGGAATTGATAAGATTTTGACCGAGCAGATTCGTGATGCGGTTGTTTTTGTTGGTGCCGCCCGTACCACCTGGGCGGAGCAGAAGGATGGGTTCTATACCGTTTTTTCAAGGAAAGACGGGCTTGACTTGAGCGGTGTCGAAATTGCCGCCACGGCATGCGCTAACTTGCTGGAGAACCGGAGGGTACAGCCGTTATCCCCGCTCGGGGGGGCGCTGTTAAGTGCGGTTCTGGCGATTGGGTGTGCACTGGCCGGTCTTTGCCTGCCGGCGCTGACCGCTGTTGGTGTGCTGATCGTGGCTGCAGCCGCGTACCTGATCGGAGCACTTGCCGTGTTTGCGGCCGGCGGCTGGTGGCTGCCGACCATCGTGCCGTTGGTACTGATCTTTCCTGGAGCCGTGCTCTTCTCCATCGTTTCCTCCTTGGTGCTGGTACGGCACGAACGGCAGCAGATCGAGCAGGCGTTGCGATGTTACCTGCCGTCCATGGTGGTTGAACAGGTGACCCGCGGTCCGGAAATGATCACTGCCGTCGACAAAACGGTGTATGGCGTCTGTCTTCTCAGCGATGCCCAGAATTACACGACGTTGTCCGAGCAGCTTTCCCCGGCCGATCTGAGTGTTCTGCTTAATCGCTACTACGATGTCCTCTACCAAGAGGTACGAAAATATGACGGCCTGGTGTGCAACGTCATCGGCGATGCGATGTTTGCCATCTGGTCTTCAACTGGACAGCGATCGTCCTTGAAAATCAAGGCGTGCAGAGCGGCGGTGGGGATCCAGGAAGCGGTTCGCCAGTTCAATCGGGGCCATCCCGACCAGGCATTGCCCACCAGGATCGGCTTGCATGCCGGTTATCTTTTGATGGGCAATATCGGGGCGACCGGCCATTACGAGTATGCACCGGTGGGGGATATTGCCAATACCGTGGCCCGGATCGAGAACCTCAATAAGCAATTCGATACCAGTATCTTGGTCTCGGCGGAAGCGTTTGACGAGAAAGTGGCCGTACCGAATCGGCTACTCGGCACTTTTCTGTTGGGTGGAAAGAGCAAGCCGGTCACCGTTTTTGAACTGATTCCCCACCATGAAGACAACAGAAAAGAGCTGGAACAAAGCTGCCAACTCTTTTCTGCTGCCTTGGGTCTCTTTCACCGGTGCCGTTGGGAACAGGCCGCCAGCGTCTTCGAGCGTTGCCTGGACCTGCGTCCGGACGACGGGCCGGCTCGTTTCTACCTGCAGCGCTGTTCCCTTTATCGCCTTACTCCGCCGCCGCACGATTGGCAGGGGGTCATCCACCTGGCCAAATTCTGAGGTCCAGAAACAGGTGGTTCACGAAAAGCTGGCGACTCAGCCAACTCGATAACAGCGCCCGCCGATGCAGACCCAGGTCGGGTTCTGGTGGTAGATCACCAGTGTTGCTACCTGTTTGCTTTCTGCCGGCAAATCCGTTTCTAAAATGGTTTCCGATCCATCAACGGTTAACTGCCGACCGTTGTCATCATGGATAATCGGGTGACCATCTGGGTCAAATCCTGCAAAGCTGAATTTCTTGATTTTCGGTTTGCTCATGTTCCCCTCCATTATTGATGAATGGTAATGTTATCACCAGGACACGGTCAGCCGCAGCAGCACCTGCCTCTCGGGGAGGAAGCGTGGCTGAGCCGGATCGGTGTCGAGCAGGTGTAGCGATTCGTCAAACAGGTTGTGTATCTCCAGACTGATGGCAGCACGAGGATCGGGTAAACGATAGCCGAGAGCCAGATCGACCACCCAGAATCGATCGCTGTCGCTGGTGAAGCCGATCTCGGTGGCGCCAAAATCGCCACGCTGGTCGAGATAACTGGCCTCGATGGCTGCCCGTAGACCGGAGGGATGGAAGAGACGGAGGTGTGGCGTGAGCCGATGGGTCTCCAGTTCTGCGATGCCCTGCGGTCCCTCCCACTGGTCATGGGTAAACCGTTCATAGCGATAGGTCAGGCCAAGCGCTGCCCAACGGTACGGAGTCCAGTAGAGGTAAGCGGTGCCGCTGTCTTCCCGCCAGTCGTCTTCCCTCTGAACCGGAATTCCGTCGGGGCCGACCGAGGGAAAGGGAACGTTGAGTTGCCGATGATAGAAAGAGAGGCCGCCGGACCAGTCCGGCGACCAGTTCTGATCCATGCCGATCCCGTAGGTCCACGCCGAAGTTGCGGCGAAATCGTCGAAGAACTGATTGAAACCGGCCACCTGGGTGGGCTCAATGGTCTGCGCATAGACGAGGCGCCGCTGCACCGTTTTGAAGACCGCACCGCGCCAGGTGGTTCCGCCCAGAGGCCGGCAGGCAAAGCCCAGTTTCGGGTTCAGCTCTTCACGATCCTTGGTAGGATCGTCGAGTAGATCTCCACTCAGGCCGATGGTGGCGGTACAAGAGGAAGATAGATCAATGTGTGCGTAGCTGTAAGCGTTCGCGTGGCGCACGGTGCTATCGGTTTGAGAGAGCACCTGCAGAGGCGGAGCCAGGGAGATTTTTTCCTCCTCGGAAGAGACCAGGTAGCCGGCACCGCTCTGCAGTCGGACCTGCCGGCTACGGGCAAGGTGCTGCGCTTCGATCATCAGGTTGTCCGTGTCGTTACCTATCTCCATCGACGCGCCGAAGGCCTCGATGCCGCCGGCAGTTCCGTCGGTGGTACTGGCAATGGCAGTGCCGATCAGGGTCTGGTCGGGGCCAAAGTCGTGCCGGCCGCCAACCCGGAGGCTGGTGATCTCGTCGTCCTGGTCGAGGGTGGGCAGATAATCATCGGGGTTGAAACGAAGCGTCAGATCGCCGAATGTTTTCTGGCGATAGCGCAGTTCCGCCAGGAGACTGGTCCGAGGAGACAGCATGTCCTGAAAAAAGGCATTGAACAGGTCGATCTGTTGGTCGTTGTTGGGACGAAAACCGTTGCTCTGCAGGTGGTATTGACCGACACTGAAGGACATTCGATTGTTGATGCCGGACAGTGTCACTTCATCGCCGAAGGTTTGGTTATCACCAATCAGTCCACTGGTGGTAGCGGCAAGGCCGTTGCTGAGAAACAGCGGCGAGAATTCGTGCAGGGAGACGAACCCGGGTCCGACGGCATCGGGTTGCAGCACCGTATCTTCCGCCAGCAGCGGCTGTACCGGGTTGAGATTGAGGGGCTGGAGCAACTGGGCCTGCAGTAGTTCGCTGACCCGGGCGATTTCGTGTCGCGGCAGGGCGTGATAGCTGTCGGCCAGCAGCCGGTGCGCCGAATGATTGGCCGGATTGACGGCAACTGACTGCCGGCCGTGGGCGAGCGCCTGTTGTTCAAAACCGAGATCCCGATAGATCCTGCCGAGGCCGGCGCTGCGGGCGGCCAGGTCGTCGTCCAGCAGCAGCCGGGAGCGATAGACGGCCCGGTTGTCGTTGCGGGCAATGGATTCCTGCAGGTCGTGCAGCGCTTCCACCGGCCGGTTTTCGGCTTGTTTGCGGAGGGCGTCGTAGAACCACGGGGTGGGGTCGGCCGGATCGAGCTCTTGGGCGACCCGGTATTGCCGCTGAGCGTTTGTGTTTCGCCGTTCTTCAGCGTAGGCTTTGCCGAGATAGCTGCGCAGTAAAGAACTGCCGGGATCGAGGGCGACTGCCAATTCAAGCGCAGCGCGCCCTTCAGCCAGGGCGCCCCGGCGGATCAAGGTCAGTCCATAGCCGAGCCGGGCCAGCGGCAGCATCTGGTCGTGGCTGATCGCCTCGCTGAAGGCCTGTGCTGCTGCATCGATTTCCAATCGGGCCAGATGAATGAAGCCTTGAATGGCTTTGACCAGGCCGGAACGGGGTGCGGCAGCGGAGGCCCGCTCGGCGTTGGCTTTGGCCGCCTCGATGTGGCCGGTGGCCAGCTGCAATTCGGCCAGCCGGGCGAGAAGCAGTCCGTCGCTGGGCTGGTGATGGGCTGCGTTTTCGAGCACTCGGAGGGCTTGGTCGGTGTTGAAAGCGGCTTGGTGGGCGTAGGAGAGGGCCAGGGCTGCGGCAGCGGAACGCCGGTCGCTGGCGATGGCCCGCGTGGCCAGCGCAAA